>DLGS01000069.1:8331-16409 GCA_002482815.1 Bacteroidetes bacterium UBA7688 | reverse complement strand
AGCCTCGAATTATTGCGTATTGGTAAACTAACATACAAGGCATTTATTCCCGCAACCGCCGCCTCATTACTGACCGACCAGGTAACCCGCTTGTGGCAAACACCACATACACAATACCAGGTTTCATCTGTACCTGCTATTACAGGAATGAATTTGTTGTACACAGCCCTGGCAGGCATTGCATTCGGACTTTGCGCCATGATTTTTTGTAAGGGAATGAAAAGGAGTAGCGATCTCTTTAAAAGAATGATTGCTTATCCGCCCATCCGCCCTTTAATCGGAGGCATCATCATTGCGTCTGCCATATGGTTAATGGGTACAACAAAATATATCGGGTTGGGTATTCCCGGTATTGTAGCATCATTTGAAACTCCGCAACCTGCTTATGATTTTGCACTTAAAATGGTGTTTACCATTGTTACACTCTCGGCCGGATTTAAAGGTGGAGAAGTAACAGCTTTATTTTTTATCGGGGCTTTATTGGGTAATGCCTTGTCTCTTGTTATCCCCGTTCCTTTGTCTCTTCTCACAGGTATTGGTTTTGTAGCCGTATTTGCAGGAGCCACCAACACCCCCATTGCCTGTACCATTATGGCCATTGAATTATTTGGTTTTGATATTACAGTATATGCTTTAATTGCTTGTGTAATAGCTTACCTCGTTTCGGGTAACCATAGTATTTATGAACAACAATTGAATGGCCAATCAAAGTACAATAGATGGAAAGATTATTTCAATTTCGATAAATTATAATCTCATTTCCTGCGCCGGATTGAAATCCGGGCAGAGCATGAAATAAGGAAACGATTAAATAGCTATTTAACCAGTTAACCCTATTTATGAATTTGTTCAGATGAGGTGGTAATATTTTCAACCACTAAAATGAGCCCCTTATGCTTAAAATAGGTTCTTCTGTTACTGCATTCTTTATTTGTATCTGTTGCACTGCACAGGAAGCTCAATTGTTTGAGCCGGGTTTAATATCAGATGCTGGTGTATTTGGTCTTACTCTTTCACCTGATGGCAATACAGCCTTATGGGTAAAATCGAACGGTAAAAGAGATACACTGATTATACTTCAGTCCGATAAAATAAATGGCAGATGGACAAAACCTGTGGTTGCCTCTTTCTCCAGCAAAGACGCAAAATGGAAAGACATTGATCCGATATTCAGTCCAGATGGAAAAACAGTCTTGTTTCAATCCAGTCGCCCAGTACCCGATCGGCCAAGCAGAACGGGTTTTGATATCTGGGCGGTTGATAGAACCAATGAGGGTTGGACGGCGGCTTATCATTTAGGAAACACGATCAACACCGATGCATCGGAATCATATGCATCAGTTACCAGGCAGGGGCATATTTATTTTATGAAAGACAACCCTGCAAAAGCGGGTAATTCAGATATCTATGTTTCACGAAAAATAAATGCTGTATACCAGGAGCCGGAAAATATAGGGTTGCCCGTAAATACAGCATCATTCAGGGAGTCAAACCCCTTTATTTCACCTGATGAAGATTATATCCTTTATTTTTCATCAGATTCAACAGGTTTGGGTGAAGTAGACCTGTATATCAGTTTTAAAAAGAATGGTAAATGGATGCAACCTAAAAACCTGGGGCCAAAAATAAATTCTACACTCGCAGAATTTTGTCCCTTTTATCATGAAAAAGAAAAGCGCCTGTATTTTTCCAGACAGAAAAAAGGAGAAGGCAGAATGTATGAAGACGTTTATTTTATAGAGATTGACCTGAAAAAATTCGATCAGTAGTATTTTAGTGAAGCTTTTTGATTGATTTTGTTAAAGTAAAAATGATTGTATGCAGACATCTATTGCTTTTGGGAATGATGTTGTTACCAGTAAAAAATCGAAGATCATTTTTTTATTGGGTGCAACTACACTGGTAGCCCTGGCTATGCTGCAGGATTTATTGCTGTCTTTGAGAAATAACAACAGCTATTACTGGTCGGAATCTTTTTTGTTCAATACTTATTGGCTCTGGTTTATGCCTGTTATCTTTTGCATATGGAAAAAAGGGAAATATAAACCTGGTTCAAACCGCAGCGAAATTGTTCTTCGGTCGGTCCTCATCATTGTATCCGGGTCTATTGTTCATGCCTTATTATATGCTTCAACCGTAACAGCGGGTTCCTATCTCCTGTTTGATCATACTTATGGGTTACAGAAAGTAGTTACGTATACCATTGCCAACGATTTGTATAAATACTTACTCATGTACGGGGCAGTTGCTTTTTTGAGTTACAGACGAGATTTGTTTCGTAAAAAAGTCCCGGCTTCTACATCAGCCCCGGCGAAAACAAATATTTCAGAACTGGTGATTGAGCAGGGGAAAGATCATATAGTAGTAATCACAGACGATATCGTTATGATTTGCTCAGCCAGCCCTTATATCGCCATACACACAGAAAAGAAAAAATACCTCTATACCTCTTCGCTCCGAGCCATTGCAGCACAACTCGATCAGGAGGTATTTGTAAGGGTACATAAATCCACGATCATCAATACCCGTTATGTAGCATCTTACCGCTCGAGACTCAACGGCGACTATGATATTCTGCTACACAACCGGCAGGAAACCAGGTTAAGCAGGAACTATGTGCAGGTGTTCAAACAAATAATGACCGATAAGTCATCGTGTTAGCTCATTTTTTCATCAGGATAGCGCATCTGCGTTGTTGATGATGATACCCAACAGGAATTTTGCTGAAAATACTTTTATGCAAAAACACTGTTCTGTTCTCCTGTTTATTTCTTTTCTGTTCCTCTGCCTTTGTTCCTGTAATGGTCAGCAAAGGCAGAACAGTTCTAATCCTGCCGAAAGCCATCTTTCCACCAAAAGAATAGGGGGCAATTGCGAAGACTGTGATATAATGTATGTGGGTATGCCCGGCTTGTTTAATCATATAGATACAAGTGCAGGTTGGTATGAAAAGGGACAAAAATTACTGGTCACAGGAACTGTTTTTCAACCAGATGGAAAAACACCTGCTGCAGGTATTGTGCTTTATTATTGGCAAACAGACTTACGGGGTTATTATACGGATGCCCAAACACTTGATATAAAAGCAAAAAAGCATGGTCATATCCGTGGTTGGGTAAAAACCAATGCAGAGGGTAAATATGCTATTTATACAAATCGTCCGGCGGCTTACCCGAACGATATCTTCCCGGCACATATTCATTTACTGGTAAAAGAACCGGACCTGTTGAATGAATATTATATTGATGACCTGGTTTTTGATGATGATCCGTTACTGATTCCATTTAAAAAGAAATACCCCCTTGAAAACAGAGGTGGTAGTGGTATAGTAAGAATACTGGTAAAAGAAGATGTACAGGTGGCTGAACATGATATTATACTCGGGTTGAATATTCCAGATTATCCCAGAAAAAGAAATGAAACGGTATCATCAGGCCTGCCTGTTGGTTATGACCAGCCTTCTTTTATACCTTATCATGCATATGGTCCCGATAAAGGTTCACGCGCCTGCCCGGTTTGTAAATATGGACGATACCATGGCATTGTATTTTTTGTTGGCAACAAACCTGATTGGCCGGAGATAAAGCAGTGGTTGCTTTTCCTGGAAAGGGAAAGCATAAAACGTAAGCAATACCTGAAAGCCTATTTTGTTTATGGCAATGAAGAAAGCTATGATCAGGAAACACGCAGGAAAGAACTGGAAAAAATCGGGGAAGAACTACAGATTAAACAAACGGCGCTTTGTTTTGTACCTTCTTTTACAGATAAAGAATCAGAAGCCAACCTGAATAAGATTAACCCCTCTGTAAAGAATACTTTCATCATTTATAAGCATCGACGGATTATAGATAAAAAAATTAACCTGATCGCTTCCGAAAAAAACTTCAGGATGATAAGTGAAATTTTAAATGCAACGCAAAATGAATATTTTAACCTCAATGGGTTAACTCATGAATAGTTGGATAGGAATCTTATAAAACTTTTCACGGTTTATACCCTGTAACAAACCGCATTAATATTCATACCTGCGCCTACAGATGCAAACATAACGATGTCGCCGGTTTGTAATGTGTGATCATCCAATACGCCGCGTTTTACCAGGTCATACAACGTGGGAATGGTAGCCACAGAACTGTTGCCCAGTTTATGGATACTCATGGGCATAATATGTGCAGGCACTTCTTTCAGGCCGTAGAGTTTGTATAATACTTTGATGAAACCTTCATCCATTTTTTCATTGGCCTGGTGCAGGAAGAATTTTTTTACCTCGGTAACATGTATGCCACATTTATCAAGGCAATCCTTCATGGCCGCCGGCACATTTTTGATGGCATACTCATATACTTTTCTGCCTTTCATTTTTATGTAACGGATTCGGGGATCTGATTCAGGAAAATTTGATTTACCCATGTAGAGGTAATAGGCTTCATCTATACAATGACTTTGTACACTGGCGGCCAGTATACCGCTATCGCCTTCTTTCTCTTCAATGATGCAGGCGCCGGCACCATCGCTGAAAATCATACTGTCGCGGTCGAAATGATCGAGTACACGACTCAGGGTTTCTGTTCCGATGACCAGACATTTTTTGGCGATACCTGCTTTAATGTATGCATCGGCCTGTATCATACCCTGTATCCATCCCGGACATCCGAATAAAATATCATAAGCCACACAGGAAGGGTTGCGTATCTGTAATGCCTGCTTTACCCTCGAGGCGAGGGCGGGCAGTACATCGGTCTGGATGGTATGTTTTACCACATTACCGAAATTATGTGCCACAATGATCTGGTCGAGACTTTCAGGATCAATACCTGCGTCTTCAATTGCATGTTTGGCAGCAATAACAGCCATGTCTGAAGCATTGAATTCATTTCCCACATACCTTCTTTCTTCAATGCCGGTAATATCACGGAATTTTTCAATAATATCATTCGGGGCCGCTACAATACGTTCATGATCTTCCGTATAAAAATCCTGGGCAGTAAAGTCACTGTTGGTTTTAATATGAGGAGGAATATAACTTCCTGTTCCGGTGATGACTGTTTTCTTTTCTGACATCGCTATTAGAATGGGGTAATGTCAAATCTACTGATTATGAAGCAACTTCAGTGAAATTGTGGAAGGTTTTTGAAGGAGAAATGTATGCTCCAGATGTACAGATTGTTGAGACTAGAATCTGTACATCCGGGACATGATCTTATAAATACTTTTCGCCCTTGTTTCTTTTCACTTCTGCCACATATTCTTTGATCGACTGTTCTTTTTCTTTTTTGCAGATGAGCAAAACATCTTTTGAATCTACCACGATAAAATCATCAAGCCCCTGTAACACCAATAGTTTTTCTTTGGGTGCCGATACCATGCATTTGGTGGCATCAATGACAATCACATTATCGCTGGCCACGGCATTGCCGAGATAGTCTTTTTCCAGGTTATCATAAGCGCTGTTCCAGGTACCCAGATCGCTCCAGCCAAAAGAAGAGGGTATTACATATACATTATCTGCTTTTTCCATGATGGCCACGTCGATGGAAATATTGGTACACAACGGATAAATACGGTCAATGGCCGCTTTTTCTTCTCCGGTATTGTAAGCATCTTTAAGGCCTTCAAAGAGTTCGAACATTTCGGGCTGGTGCAGTTCAAATGCTTTGATTTCATTTTTTACCTGCCATACAAAAATGCCTGCGTTCCAGAGAAAATCTCCACTGCTGATGAATGTTTTGGCCAGCTCCAGATTGGGTTTCTCGGTAAAGGTTTTCACTTTGTAAATTCCTTCTGCAACAGTCATGCTGTCGTGCTGTATATATCCATAGCCGGTATTGGGATGTGTAGGTGTTATACCCAGTGTTACGAGTGATTTGATATGACTTACAAAATCGAGCGCTTTAAGGGTAACGGCCCTGAAAGCTTCATTGTCTAAAATCATATGATCACTTGGCGCCACAATCAGTGAAGCTTCAGGATCTTTTTGCAGGAGCTTGAACGAAATATAAGCAATACAGGGGGCGGTATTCTTACGACTGGGTTCAGCCACAATATTTTCAACAGGTAAATGATTCAGTTGTTTCTGTACAATAGGTACATATTCTTCTGAAGTAACAATGAAAATATTTTCGTTGGGGATAAAGCTGGCATACCGCTCATAGGTCCATTGCAACAATGACTTGCCGGTATGTAAAATATCAAGAAACTGTTTTGGATAAGCTGTTCTGCTCATGGGCCAGAATCGACTACCAATTCCGCCGGCCATGATGGCTACATAATGATGTTTGTTCATTCCTAATTAGTTTGATCCCCTGTTCAGACCTGCAATATTACAGGCTAATTCTGCAGCACAATGAAATAGTTTTAATTCTTGTGTCTTGTATCTTGCCTCTTGTTTTCCTTCTTTTATTTCCTTTTCCTTGTTCTTTATTTCTTATTTATATAATTCCTTCCCTTATCAGATCGTGTATATGTAATATGCCTATGTATTGTCTGTTTTCGGCAACGATGAGCTGACTGATATTATTTTCTCTCAGCACTTCTAATGCTTCAACTGCAAGCATACCCGGATCGACTGTTTTCGGATTTGGCGAAAAAATATCTGTGGCAGTAATAGCACTCAGATCATTTGTTTTTTCAAGCATTCGTCTCAGGTCGCCATCTGTAATAATGCCTACAACCAGGTTTTCATGATCTACAACGGCTGTAACACCCAGTCTTTTTTCTGTTATCTCTACAATCACCTGTTTTAAATTGGTGTCGGGTGATACTTTGGGTACTTCATTATTTTTATACAGATCGGCTACACGCAGGTACAGGCGTTTACCAAGATTGCCTCCCGGATGATAACGCGCAAAATCGTGGTCAGAAAAACCATTTAGCTGCATGAGACATACTGCCAGTACATCGCCCATAACCATTTGTGCGGTGGTGCTGCTGGTAGGTGCCAGATTATTGGGGCAGGCTTCCTGGCTAACAGTGGTGTTTAAAACAATATCAGATGATTTTGCGAGGAAACTTTCGGTATTACCCACCATACCAATAAGGGTGTTGCCGAAGTTTTTAATGAGCGGAACCAATACTTTGATTTCTGGGCTCTCACCACTTTTGCTGATGAGTAATCCAATATCATCCTGCTGAACCATACCCAGATCGCCGTGAATGGCATCGGCCGCATGCATAAAAAGTGCAGGTGTACCCGTGGAGTTTAAGGTGGCCACAATTTTTTGTGCAACAATGGCACTTTTACCTACTCCGCTGATCACAATCCTGCCTTTGCAAAGGGCTATTTGCTGAATGGCTTTATCAAAATCATCACCTATAAAAGCAGAAAGACCGGCTACGGAAGCTGCTTCCAACTGAATGGTTTCTAAAGCCGTCTGTACAATCGTTTTTTTCATGTGTTCACTTCTATTGTCTCGGGTCACATGGAATTCGCCAATAAATATCTCCGTTGGTATCAAATTTTAGTATGGCTCATTTCATGCGGCACAAAGGTAAACTTTAACAGCAAACTCTATGTAATCAGCTCATTCTTCGTTAACTTCGCCATCCTTTTGAAAAAAGCAGGCTGCTTCCTCAGAAGGGCCACCATGCACCGGTTCCGCCGGAAACACTTCCTCTTGGGCCAATTGGCAAATATTAAGTGAAAATTCCGGTAAAATCATTAACTTATATGGTTATAAAGGGTTCCGCCGGTGCGGTAAACTGATTGTATATACATGGCAACAAGCACAAAAAAGGCCCCGGTAAAAAGGGGTAAAACACCCAAATCTGCCGCGGCAGGCAAAAAGAACATCACAACAAAACTGGCGGATGCCACTTTTGATATTCATGGGGCACTGGAAACCTATTTTGGGTTCAGGGAGTTTAAAGGAACACAGGAAAAATCGATCCGCAGCTTATTAAGTGGTAAAGATACATTTGTCATCATGCCAACTGGTGGTGGTAAAAGTCTTTGCTACCAGTTACCCGCCATGATACTTGATGGCTGTGCTATCATTGTTTCACCCCTGATTGCCCTCATGAAAAACCAGGTTGATCTGGTTCGCGGATACAGTGAAAAAGACGATGTGGCACATTTTCTG
>DLGS01000069.1:856-8205 GCA_002482815.1 Bacteroidetes bacterium UBA7688 | reverse complement strand
AGCGCATTGTATTTCGGAATGGGGGCACGACTTCAGACCCGAATACCGTCGGTTAAGAGAAATGATGGACATCATTAACCCCGATGTGCCCGTTATTGCCTTAACAGCAACCGCCACACCCAAAGTACAAAGCGATATTGTGAAGAACCTGGGTTTACGTGAACCCAATATTTTTATTTCTTCTTTTAACCGCAACAATCTCTATTATGAGATTCAGCCAAAAATAAAAAAGGACCAGACGGTTAAGCATATTGTAAAGTTCATCAGCCAGCACAAAGGTAAAAGTGGTATCATCTACACGCTGAATCGTAAAACAACGGAAGAGCTGGCCGAACTGCTGGTAGCAAATAATATTAAAGCCGTTGCTTACCATGCCGGTCTCGATCAGAAATTACGTGCCGACCGGCAGGACCAGTTTCTGAATGAAGACGTACAGGTAATTGTGGCCACTATTGCATTCGGGATGGGTATTGATAAACCCGATATTCGTTTTGTAATTCATTTTAATATTCCCAAATCCATCGAAAATTATTATCAGGAAACGGGTCGTGCGGGTCGTGATGGACTGGAAGGTATTTGCGTACTGTATTATTCGCATAAAGATGTGGCCAAACTGGAACACCTTATGCGCGATAAGCCATTAAGTGAAAGAGAAGTGGGCGGACAATTGATTGATGAAACAGTGGCATATGCAGAAAGCTCTGTATGCCGCAGGAAAATACTGCTTCATTATTTCGGCGAAGACTGGGGCGAAAAGAACTGTGGTAATTGTGATAACTGCCGCAATCCGAAAGAACCAATTGAAGTAAAAGAAGAAGTGCAGCAGGTGCTGAAAACGATCAAGGCACTGGATGAAAGGTTTGTAGCAGATTATGTGATCAGCGTACTCATGGGCCGACTTACTCCGCAGATCAGCATGTTCCGTCACGATAAACTGGAAGTATTTGGTATTGGCAAGGATAAAGAAATTCATTTGTGGAACAGCCTTGTTCGGCAGATGATGCTGGAAAACCTGATCAGGAAAGACATTGAAGAGTATGGTTTGCTGAAGCTCACAGAAAAAGGAGAGAAGTTTCTGAAGAAACCAGCGTCCTTTAAAATAGTATTGAACAACCTGTTTGAAGATGCCAATGCCGATGATGAAGAAGGAGAAGGTGGTACACAGGCTGGTGCAGCGGCTGATGACAAGTTGTTTGAAATGCTCAAAGAGCTGCGTCAGAAAGAAGCCAAGCGTAAGAACCTGCCTCCGTTTGTCATCTTCCTTGAAACTTCTTTGCAAGACATGGCCACACTGTACCCCACTACTTTACAGGAACTGGAAAAATGCCAGGGTGTAAGCAAGGGCAAGGCGCTAAAATATGGTAAACCATTTGTGGAGATGGTGGCCAAATATGTGGAAGAAAATGAGATAGAGAAACCGGATGATTTTGTGATGAAGAGCGTGGCCAATAAAGCCAATAACAAAATTTATATCATCCAGAATGTAGATAAGAAAATTCATCTGGAAACCATTGCGCGTAATAAAAACCTGCGGCTTGATGAACTGCTGGAAGAAATGGAAACCATTGCCGCCAGCGGCACCAAACTCAACCTCGATTACGCCATCGATGAATGGCTGGATGAATACGATCAGGAAGAAATTATTGAGTATTTCAAAAACTGTGAAACATCATCACTACAGATAGCACAACAGGAACTGAGTGAAAATGAATATACCTGGGAGCAGTTGAAAATTATGCGGATCAAGTTCTTGAGTGTGTACGGGAATTAGTGAGTTGGGAAGTCAGGAGTCCGGAAGACCGGAAGTCGGAAAGTCTGAAAGATATTTTCTCTTTCTATGTAGCTGCCTTCTGTTCTCTCTTCAGACTTTCCGACTTTCGGTCTTCCGGACTTTTTTGCCACTGAAGACACAGAAGAACACAGAAATAATTCATCAACGTACTCTCTGTGTTAAAACCTCCTATGTATGCGTACTGCTTTTTTTACTCTTCTTACTGCCTTTATTGTACTCTCTTTCTCACCCGCACAATCACTACGCATTCTCAGCTACAATATTCGCAATGCAAAAGGCATGGATAATGTGACCGACTACAAACGCATTGCCCATATCATTACACAATCAAAAGCTTCTATTGTTGCTTTACAGGAACTAGATAGTGTTACACAAAGAAGTAAAGGAGTGGATTTGCTGAAAGAACTGTCTGATGCCACAGGCATGTATGCCAGTTATGGCGCCGCTATTGCTTTTCAGGGAGGTAAGTATGGCGTGGGTGTATTGTCGAAAGAAAAACCATTAAACCAGAAAACAATTGCATTACCCGGAACCGAAGAGCCAAGGGTATTACTGATAGTAGAATTTGAACATTATGTTGTTTTCTGTTCACATTTTTCACTTACAGAAAAAGACAGGATCAGTTCAGTAAAAATAATAGAGGAACAATTAAAGACATACCAAAAACCAGTTTTATTGGCGGGCGATTTAAATGATACACCCGGCAGTACAACGATGCAAATGCTGCAACAGTTGTTTCAGTTGGCAAGTGCAAATGGTTTGAGTTTCCCATCCGATCAACCGGACCGCTGTATTGATTATATTCTTATGCATCATAAACAAAAAATACAGGTTCTTCAAACCAGGGTATTGAATGAGCCTGTAGCATCGGATCACAGACCGGTAATGGTTGAATTAAACTGGCAATAATTGTTTATGGAATCCTGCTGTCCAATCATCTAATTAAAAACGATTGATGATGGCAGAGATACAAACACCCGAAAGCAGGAACCGTAAAGGACTGCACCGCAACAAAAAACTATCAACCCGGGTTGATCTTACGCCCATGGTAGACCTGGGTTTTTTACTCATTACTTTTTTCATCTTCACCACTGCATTGAGTGAGCCGGCCAGTATTGTAATGCCTTTGCCTGATGAAAGTGATACAGAGAATCCTTCGCTCGCAGGTGAACGAAAAACAATTTCTTTATTACTTGATGGCAATAATACCATTCGCTATTACGAAGGCAGTAATGAAAAAGCCATTCAGCAAACAGACTACAGCAACAAAGGGCTGAGGGCTGTTTTACTGGCCAAGATCAGACAGGTGAAAGCTGAGTTTGGCCGGGAAGCAGAACCCATTGTACTCATCAGGCCACTAGCTGCATCGAGTTATGGCAACCTGGTGAATGTGCTGGATGAGATGATGATTAATGGAGTGAAGAAGTATATGTTGCTGGATGAGCGTGAATAAAGCAGCTCTTTTGTGAAAGAATAAATCTAACGCAGAACGACTCAGATAATAGTTTGAAAATTTACTCTTTGAATCATCAAAACAGAATAATTACTGCCAATTTATCAGCCAATTATTTTTTAGATGTCTAATACAAACACTAACGAAATGATATTTCAAACAATTACATAGTGAGCGCATTAGGTAAAATATACCCCAATGATTACTGCTACAAAATATCTACTGAATGGGAACTCACAGAAGTAAAATGGCTGATTGGTGAAGGAGATTTTGAAAGTATTGAGGAGTATGAAATAAGTACAACTAAATTATTGCTTAATTAAGCTTGAACTTTATCCAACTCTGGTACACTATAAGCTCGTATATAAGAAACGCCGTCAAGGTGCTTAAAATATTCTAATCCACATCTTATTTTAAGTAATTCACTACCCCGTAATTCCTGATTTTTTCCTTTCGTTTCCACTATTAAATAGGCTTTCTTTTCATTTTCATGAACAACTGCCCAGTCAGGGTTATATGTACCGATGGGGGTATTAATCTTGAAGTTGGAAGGAAGTTTAAAATAAAACTCTACATTAACACTCGTGTCGCAGTCACCTCCAAATTTCTGTTCAACAGTAGAGTCAAGGGGCATAATATCCTGAAATATTGTTTTATCGGGATTCTTAATGGCGAGGTCTGTTTCAGGATTAAACCATGTATCTGTGTTATCATTATCAAAAAGTGACATTTCAAAGACTTCTTCGTCAATCTTTTCATATTTAATCCCGTCAATCATTAATTTCTCAAGTTCTGTTTTAATAACATTTACAGCATTATCCATAAAGAGTTGCGGATTGATCAATAGTTCCCCTACTCTCCCGCTCTGTTTTAATATTTCGAAAATTGTGTTTCTTGTTAAACCTGTCCTTTGCTGTATGTAAGCCAAAACATCTGGAATTTCAAAAACCTGATCGTATTCTGCATTAGTGTTACTCACTAATTCATTTTCAATACCAACTTCAGAAATAAGTAACTTCTTTTTAATAGATACAATAGCAGCTTTCCTTGTTTCAGGCATTTTCACTCGATCTTTCATAGCTTCTGAAGCGAGCGCAATTAGTTTACCTGATTCATAATTTACTTTGTAACGACACTTTTGTTTGATCTTCTCCCACAATTCAAGAAATTTAGGATCAGTCTTAAAATCTTTCCGGTATGAAATCGTTTTCCTTTGTCTTACATCTTTAATTCTACCTGAAAAATCAACACCACATTCTGCTGTAATTTCCTGCTGAAGCGCTTTTGCAAAATCATCATACGATTCATTAGCAATGATAGTAAGCCGATTGATTTTCTTATCAAATATTCTCTGTCCATACTGATCAACAGGTAGTCTTAGCCCTCTTCCAATTTCCTGCCTCTTTTTTATATCAGATTTAGTCTCATTTAGTGTACATATCTGAAAAACATTGGGATTATCCCAGCCTTCGCGTAGGGCCGAATGACTGAAAATAAATTTCAAAGGGGTAGCTATGTCTAACAGCCTCTCTTTATGCTGCATTATGAGTTTATAAGTATCATCGTCGGCTGCCGTTTCGCCACCAGTATCTTTAAATCTTTTCTTATTATCGCTAGAAAAATATCCGTCATGAACAGATTCTACAGGAGATTTTGGTAAAAATGAATTTAGTGGTTTGTTGATTTCGGTATTATATATATCCTCAAACCAGTTTGCGAATTTTCCTTTTTGAGCAACAAAATTTGCATCATATT
Source organism: Bacteroidetes bacterium UBA7688 (assembly GCA_002482815.1). Classification (GTDB taxonomy): domain Bacteria; phylum Bacteroidota; class Bacteroidia; order Chitinophagales; family Chitinophagaceae; genus Rurimicrobium. The sequence continues at coordinate 3,205 of DLGS01000069.1, read as the reverse complement.
CTCTGTAATTGCTGACGCGGTCAATAAAGAAAAGTGAAAGCACTTTAATTCCTTTTCCAAGTAACATTCTTTCCTTTCGAAAATGTTCTTCAACAGTTTTTCTTATCATGAATTGCATAAGTTCATCAGTCATTCCTCCTTTTGACTCCCCCTCACGAATACTTAAACCATTGGAAAATACTACAATTGAATCTGTTGCATTAATATCCTCAATGATAAAACCATTTTTATAGAGTTCTCTTTCATTACTAAGTTTATAAAGGTCGTCGCCAACCTTAGCTGTTATAACTTTTTTTGTCACTCCATTTGCAGAGTTTACATCAATTTTCAGCTTTATGTTTATTCTTTTTTTTCCGGGTATAATTTTTTCTAACTGAATAAATGTATCATTAAGATCATTTTCTGTGAGTACGGAATCAACTTCAATTTGTTTTACCAATCCAAGATCATATGCTTTAACCGGGCTAAGGCTATAAACCTGATTATAAAGGTTGCTGTGTGTTGCAGAATAACGAAGCGTAAATAAAGGATTAAGGTTTTCTATCGCTTTTTTTCGATTATCTGTCTCCATGTTTTGTGGCTCATCCACAATAACTATAGGAGAACAATTTTGTATAAATTCAATTGGCCTTTTTCCGGTTAGTTTGTCATTTGATTTGTTAATGATATTATCGTCTTTTGCGAAAGAGTCTATATTAATAACAAGTATCTGTATAGCGGTTGAGAATGCAAAATTTCTAAGAGAAGAAATATTTTTTGAATCATATACCTCAAAGTTGACCGGCACATTTTCGTAAATCATCTGGAAATGTTGATGTGTTATTTCAAGATTTTTTAGTACGCCTTCTCTGATGGCGATAGAGGGAACAACGATAATAAACTTTTTAAAATTATATAGTCTGTTCAGCTCATAAATCGTTCTAAGATATACATAAGTTTTACCTGTTCCTGTTTCCATCTCAACAGTAAAGTGCATACCCTGAAATGCTTGATGAGCAGGTTTAATATTGTTTCTGGCCTGTACTTCTTTGAAATTTTTAATAATTTGTTCCTCTGTGAGCAATAACTTATTTCCTAGACCGTTTTCGCTATAATTCATCGACCCAAAACCAGTTGAAAAAGAATAATCACTTGCCTGAAGCGGTTGCCCCTCAAATAAATCTGTAACCGCTTTAATAGCTTCCTGTTGGTACGATTGGTTGCTATCAAAATGAAATTTCATTGGCGATATTCTAAATGGTTTTAAAATCTATACTTGCTTCTTTAAACTGAAGGATGGTATTGGTTTTGAGTTGATCGTTGCCTGAGAATAATTTATCAAGAGCGATAACTTTTGCCGGATTTACTGCTAAAATTCGAGAAACTGTAGCGTCGTCTATTTTATCTAAAAGGATAATTAGTTCATTATTCTTGATATAATAACAATGATCGGTATATACTATTTTATCAGTTAGACTATATCCTGATTTTAAGAGTAATTCAAATGCCAAATTTGTATTATTCATTATTGATTCTAGTGGATCGACAAAGGCTTCAAGTTGTACTACTAAATCTTCCTTCGAAAGTTCGGAAGATTGCCAGATTTTAAAATTTGATGCTCTAAGCTTAAATACTTTAACACCAAAATCAGTTGCGGAATCTATTTGATCTTTGTCTATTTCTCTTTTTATTTTGGCTATTACCTTTTTTATTCTTAACAACGAAACTTCAGCAATAGTTTTTAGTCCCAACGTAAAGGCTACGCTAGTTTCTTTTGTTTTTTCTGGTAATTGAACTAAAATGAATTTCCTATTTAACCCGTCTTTATTTAATTCAAGAATAGCATGTGCAACAGTTGATGAACCAGCAAAAAAATCAAGAATGATTTCTTCTTCATCTAAATGGTTTTCAATTAGCCTTTGAGTTAGCTCAATCGGTTTCGGGTTATCAAAAATGTCTTTAACACCGAATAAATCTGTTAATGCATTTGTACCATCTCCAGTATTGGCAATATCATATAATACACTTCGTTGCTTTATTTTTTTCCCTTTGTCTTTATTGAAATAAATTTTCTCATATGCTATCCATTCAGTTTGATTTTTTTCCCAATGTATTCGATCTGCTTTTATCAAGTCAGTCATTGTTTTAGCGCCAACACGCCATCTTCCTTCGCTTCCATCAGGAGCCTTCGGGTAAATAGTAGTTCTATCAGGAGCCGTTAATGGGAAATGCATTGTCGGTCTATCTTCTTTTCGAGCAGCGCTTCCCCATTTCGCTAACTTGATTATTTTGTATCTCCCTTTTGCATCCTCAAAACTATATTTTGACTCGTCATCTTCCTTTACATGATCTGTCCAGATGAATTTATCT
>DLGS01000069.1:0-822 GCA_002482815.1 Bacteroidetes bacterium UBA7688 | reverse complement strand
TCATCTGTCTGTCCGCCACCAGCCTTTTTACGCCAGATAAAGCAGCCAACAAAATTTTCTTCACCATAAATTTCATTCAGTAATAACCGCAGATTATGTACTTCATTGTCATCTATATGAACAAAGATTACACCGTCGTCACGCAATAAATTTCTCGCCAGAAACAGCCTGGGATACATCATGCTCAACCAGTTGCTATGGAAGTGCCCACTTTCTTTACTGTTTTTTCTGAACAATCCTTCTTTCATCAGGAATCCATCTTCATCTTTGTCACCTACACGCTTCAGGTAATCTTCTTTTCGCTCACCGAATTTGTCAGGATATACAAAGCTGTCACTGCCAGTATTGTAAGGTGGATCTATGCAGATGACTTTGATCTTCCCGAAATAACTCTTTTGAAGAATTTTCAGTACTTCAAGGTTTTCACCTTCGATAAAAATGTTTTCACTGCTATCAAAATTTATTGATTCTTCAGGGTAGGGCCTTAAGGTTGCAGTACTAGGGGTCTGAAGAGCTTTATATGCATCCGCTTTTCCTGCCCAGTTTAAGACATATCGCTCATTACTGAAATTAATGGTGTCTCCAAATGTAGCTTTTAGCTTTTCCCAGTCTAATAGACCCTCTGTAAATAACCCGGGGAAAAGCGCACGAAGCTTTTCGAGTTCAGCAGATTGTATGTTTAAAGATTCCCCGGTCATCAATAAATCTGTCTTATAGCGACAAAATTGTCTTATAAAAACAGTAAATGTATTTAAAAAACATCAATTGTCTTTAAAAGACAGTCTTGAAAGTGTTCTAAAGAGGATTTTTGATGTGTGAAAA
>DLGS01000407.1:18068-19126 GCA_002482815.1 Bacteroidetes bacterium UBA7688 | reverse complement strand
CCCGCCGTGTAGACAGACAGCTACGCGGACGTACAGGAAGGCAGGGTGACCCGGGAACTTCACAGTTCTTTATGTCGCTGGAAGATGACCTGATGCGCTTGTTTGGTTCAGAAAGGATTGCTTCGATGATGGACAAAATGGGCCATAAAGAAGGGGAAATGTTGCAGCACAGTATGATTTCAAAATCTATTGAGCGTGCACAAAAGAAAGTTGAGGAAAATAACTTCGGTATCCGTAAGCGCCTACTGGAATATGATGATGTGATGAACGCTCAGCGTAACGTGATTTACAAATTCCGTAACCATGCCTTGTATGGCGACCGTCTGGCCATTGACCTTGATAATGCGATGTACGAAGTGGCACAGGATTTGGCTGCACAGGCTTCTCAATCAAAAGATCTTGCTGTGTTCAAAGTTGAAGTGGCGAAACACCTTGCATTTGAGCCCAAGATTGATGAAGCAACTTTTGGCAAAGGAAATGCTCAGGCTTTCGGCGAAGATTTATACAATCAGGCTACAGAATTCTATACCCGAAAAATGAACAGTGTCCGCGAGCAAATGACGATTCAGTTGCGCGATGTGCTGGAACAAAACCGTGGTCAGATCGAAAATATAGTGGTGCCGTTTACAGACGGGGTTCGTGGAATTCAGGTTTATACCAACCTGGAAGAAACCGTAAATCAGGAATCAAAACCTGTGATACAGGAACTGGAAAAATCCATCACTTTGTCGCTTGTAGATGATGCCTGGAAAGATCATTTACGTCGTATGGACGAATTGCGCAACTCGGTGCAAATGGCGTCTTACGAGCAAAAAGATCCTTTGTTGATTTACAAGTTTGAAGCAGCCGAACTGTTCAAGCAAATGAACATGGAAATCAACCGCAATATTATATCCTTCCTTTGCCGCGCCGGCATCCCGATGCAGGAAGCGCCACAGGAAGCGCGTGAATTGCCACAGCATACCGATATGAGCGATTATTACGACAATAAAGCGCAGGTAGACGCTGCAGGTGATGATTATGCAGCAAACCAAAATGATTATTATAACGAATCAGGC
>DLGS01000407.1:0-18016 GCA_002482815.1 Bacteroidetes bacterium UBA7688 | reverse complement strand
CTCAGCAACAAGCGCCAAAGCAGCAACCAGTAGTAGCCGGTCCGAAGATTGGCCGCAACGACGATTGCCCTTGCGGTAGCGGCAAGAAATACAAGAACTGCCACGGCAGAGGTCTTTAATGTTTAAAAATTTAAGGAAGAGTATTGAGTGGGTGCTGAGAAATCAGCACCCATTTTTTATGGCCGATATTTTTTATTCAAAGGCGCTAAGAAGACGCAAGGCTGCAACGTTTTGCACATTAGTTTACATGTATTTCCCCTCCCCGGAGGATTTAGGGTTGGGTATATTCTACGCAATACTTTAGCCCAAAGGCGCAAAAGATTTCGGAACTCATTGTTCCCAAATTACGCAGGGTTGCGTATTGTGCCATTCATTCTTATTGTTCACTTTTGTGTTACATTCTAAAACTAAACAACTATGCGTATTTCATTGATTGCAGCAACACTGATTTCATTAAACCTTTTGACTGCCTGTACTAAAAAAAGCACAAGCACACCAACCCCCACTCCCACGCCAACACCCGCAGCCACCGGTTTTTCGTGGACGGAAAACGGAGGTGCAGAAATAAAGGCAGACTCTGCGTTTTATGAAACCCGTTACAAAACAATTAAAGCCTACAAAACCGGAAAGTTCATTGAAATTAATCTGACGGATGGTATACCGGCGACCTATAGCTTGGGCACTTCAAATGCTGTTTCGATGCTGGTTGCCGGCGCTTCGACCTTGTATGCAGCCAGCAGCGGTAGTGTTATTATTACGGCCAATGCCTCTTCTAAAATGACCGGAACTTTTACCAGTGCTGGCACTGGGGCATCTGTTACCAAGCTCGATGGTAAGTTTACCGATATTGCAGTGCGATAAGTAATTCTTAGATTCTTACAATTGAAGATGCCTGTTGGCGCGCATTGCTCGCCAACAGGCATCTTTTTTAATTTCATTAATCTATTAATAATTTTTTACAAAGCTCTCTAAGGTCCTTATTCCTGCTCTGATCCCTGGCAATTTGCTGGACTAGTTTCAAATGCTTTGTTCTGTTATAATTGAGTAATCCTAAAAGACATTCGTAATGAGTAAGAAAGAAATCGTCTTGTTCAAGTTTTTTAATTGTACCTCTTCTGTTTCCTCAGATTCGTAATGTTTTAGTAAAACAGCAGTATTCCAGGCAAGCTCGTTCTGGCCGTTTAACAGCCAATCCTTAAGTTTTTCGAAAAGCGTATCCGGCATGTCAAAATGCTCGACTGAAGAACATTGGTCTAACAGGTTGCCGGTAGCATAAAGATAATCTCTTAACCACACATCATCTTTATTTGCATGACTGATTTGATGCATTAATGGATTAATAAATTTTGATGAGTCTAATTTGCATAGTAATGTTGAAAATTTGTTTGTGTTTTTAATCTCTGCAGGTTTGCCTATTAATTGTATAATTTCTTCCTTTAGAATACTGTAATCATCTATTAGTAATGTATATAGAAGATTTAGTTTTGAGTCTATTGAGTTGTTCATAAATAATTAATCTGCTTCAAATTCTTTTCTTGTTAGTAATGGAATTATCTACGGGTAATTCCAAATCCTGATTTCTCGAAATTAAAATTGAAATTAAATACCGAATCATTTTTTTGCGCAGGGTAATAGTGTAATTTCCTTCGTTTTTTAAAATTGAATCCCCAACTTCTACATACTCCCATAATCCAACCCAATCATTAGCAGAAATAATGCTATCATCATCAGAAGTATGAAGGTAAATTATCCTGGCTCCGCGGTTTTTATTGTCAATGAATTTTTGCCTTATTTCTGAATGATATTTTTGAGGTAATATATACTTGTTGAAATACTCTTCAGTGTCCTCTAATCTGTACCTGAAGATGATAATTACTAAAAATACTACTAAGGGAATAAATGCAACAATAAAAAACCGCCTTGCCTCTTTATCTGATTCAAAAAACATTAGGATTTATTTTTCTCAAAGTAAATACAAAAACCTTTATCCACGCTTTACTCCACCAATCATAAATCCCAAATCCCAAATCATAAATCACCAATCGTCTCCTCTTTTTAAATAAATATTCCCAAAAGCAAAACATAGCAAAGAACTGATTGATGGGATGTTTCAGAAAAAACAAAGGATTCACAAATGTTTGCTTCAATTTTGAAGAAAGAAATTTTATGGCCAATAAATTGAAAGACGAGCAAAGCCCTTATTTATTACAGCACGCCAACAATCCCGTGCACTGGCAGCCCTGGGGCGAAGAGGCTTTTGCGCAAGCGAAAAAAGAAAATAAACCCCTGATAGTAAGTATAGGATATTCGGCCTGCCACTGGTGCCATGTAATGGAGCACGAAAGCTTTGAAGATGAAGCAACAGCGGCTTATATGAATGAGCATTTTATCAACGTAAAAGTAGACAGGGAAGAGTATCCGGACGTGGATGATTTTTATATGACCGCCGTGCAGGCTATCTCCGGCAGTGGCGGCTGGCCACTCAATGTTTTTGTGACGCCCGATAAATTGCCTTTTTACGGAGGTACTTATTTTCCTCCTGTGCCTGCGCACGGTCGCCCATCGTGGAAACAACTAATGCAAAGGATGAGTGAAGTGTGGCAGGAACGCCCGGAGGAAGTAGCGCAACAAGCCAGTCAGATGCTGGATTATCTGCGGAATGCAGCTAAGGTTTCTGCTAAAAATGAGGGAGAAGAATGGACAATGGAGGATGCTGAAAAGGCTGTAGCCAATGCTTTACAACAGGCCGATAAAGTGAATGGCGGATTTGGTCGTGCACCCAAATTTCCTTCTACGATGAGTATCGGTTTTTTGCTGGAGCATTACCATTTTACAGGGCATAAAGAGGCGCTTGATCAGGCATTATTGAGCCTTGATAAAATGATTGCCGGTGGTATTTATGACCAGGCTGGTGGCGGTTTTGCACGCTATTCTGTGGATGATGTTTGGCTGGCTCCGCACTTCGAAAAAATGCTTTACGATAATGCGATGTTACTGAGTGTTTTGTGTGATGCATTTAAGATTACTGGCAAAGACATTTACAGAGAAGTAATAGAAGAAATGATGACTTTTCTCCTGCGGGAAATGAAGCAAAATGATGCCGGATTTTATAGCGCATTAGATGCCGACAGCGAGGGTGTGGAAGGGAAATTTTACACCTTCACCTATGGTGAATGGAATGAATTAATGGCTGAATTTCCGTTGTATGTAGCACAATATTTTGGTATTGAAAAACATGGCAATTGGGAGCATACAAATATCCTTCACAGAGCGGTCGAAATGGAACAGATTGCAACTGAGCAAAATCTTCCGCTTCAGGAGGTAAAAAGGGTAGTAGAGGAAGCTAAAATCAAACTGATGAAAGAACGTGCGAAAAGAGTGCGTCCTGGTACAGATGATAAGATTCTATTGTCATGGAATGCACTGCTCAATACATCCATCAGCAAGGCTTATGTTGCTTTGAAGCGAGACGATTATGCGGTGATTGCACGGAACCATATGGCCTGGATGTTACAACATTTTGAAGCTGAAAATACACCAAAGCATGTGTGGAAAAACGGAGTGGCAAAAATCGTTGCTAACCTGGATGATTTAGCCTATTTAATTCAGGCATTAATTCAGTTGTCAATGACCGTAAATGATGAGCAATATCTGATGAAAGCTGTAGCCATTACGAAGTATATTCTGAAACATTTTTCTATCGAAGAAAGTGCAATGTTTTATTTCACTTCAACACTGCAAAACGAAGTGCCATTGCGCAAACCGGAAACATACGATGGGGTAACACCTTCCTCCAATGCGGTAATGGCTCAGAACCTGCATTTATTGGGTATGCTGGCAGAAAAATCAGAATGGATATCCCAAAGCGAAGAGATGCTGGCACAAATGAAGATTCAATCCCTGCGGTATCCTACTTCGTTTGGCTATTGGAATATTATCGGGCAAAGAATGGCGAAAGGATTTAAAACGATACTGGTGACCGGTGAAAATATTGATACAGTGAAAGATGAACTGGAAAAAAAGTTTTTGCCACAATGCTTTTATTTTTTTGAAAAGAAAGAAAATTTCGTAACTATGCCATTCAGAAAGCAATTCGAAAAGAAAACACAAATTTTTATTTGCTCGAAAAACAGTTGCTTTCCAACCCTTGAAAAATTACCTGAGAACGTTGATTTTGCTATACTTTAACAGAATATGAAGTGAAACATTTCTTTAAGATTTTGACATTGAAAAAAAATATTTTTTAAGAAACAGTTGCTTTTTTGGAAAAAACTTCAAATATTGTGTGCCAGTTTAGTAATAGACTTTAATAACGAACAGAAATTTTTACCTTTATTTGCCTAATTGCAAAAACAAAAGAATGAGTATGAAACAACTTTCCCTGAAGATCTCCGCTGTTGCATTGATTGCATTAGCTGCAAGTTGCGGACAATCGGGTAGTGGCGGACAATTAGTGGGTTCTCCCAATATGTCGATGTACAAAGCTCCGGTGCCGATAGGTATGGTTTATGTACCATCCGGTATCCTGAAAATGGGAGCAAGCGACCAGGACGTTAGAGGAAGAAATGACGCCTTGATACGGACAACGCAAATGACTGGCTTCTATATGGATGCTACTGAAATTTCAAATGCGGAATATCGCCAGTTTACTAATTGGGTTCGTGATTCATTTGCACACACAACTTTGGGTGATTTTAAAGACAATCCGGATGGAACACAAACACTAGATATGAGCAAACGTATCAACTGGAGAGATCCGGATGTACAGGAGCAATTATCAGCTTTGTATGTTCCTGCAGATCAGTCTGGCTGGGGTACAAAAGAATTTGACAATAGCAAACTTATATATCATTACTCAAATTATGATTATACTGAGCATGTAAAAAATTCTTCCAAACCTGCTAAAGATTTCTTTAAGGAAACAACAATTAATGTTTATCCTGATACTACAGTTTGGGTTCGTCAGTTCACTTATTCTTATAATGAACCTATTGCACGTCAATACAACTGGTTTGGCGCATTCGATAATTATCCTGTTGTAGGTGTAAACTGGAAGCAGGCAAACGCTTTTGCTAACTGGCGTACAGACGAGTGGAAAAAAGACCGCGAGAAAAATAAAATATACTTTGAAGGTCAATTTATGTTGCCTAATGAAATGCAGTGGGAATGGGCAGCAAGAGGCGGACGTAATGCATCTCCATATCCTTGGGGTGGTCCTTACATCCTGAACAAAAAAGGATGTTATCTTGCAAACTTCAAACCACAAAGAGGAAACTACGCAGCTGATGGTGGTTTGTATACCGTTCCTGTAAATAAATATTGGCCGAATGATTATGGTTTGTACAATATGTCTGGTAACGTTTCTGAGTGGACAAGCAGTCCATATTATGGAAACACCTACAACCAGATTGCTGATGTAAACCCAAGTCTTGATACAAAAGCGAAAAACACAGATCCTCAATGGATGCAACGTAAAACAGTTCGTGGTGGTAGCTGGAGAGATGTTTCTTACTACCTGCAGGTTAGCACACGTGACTTTGAATATGCAGATACTGCTAAATCGTATATCGGTTTCCGTAACATTTATCAACAAATTGCGCCAGCACTTACGAACCGTCGTTAATCCATCCATTATTTAAAATCTTAAACAAAGAATCAACTTTTATATGAAATCAATAGCATTGTTTTTCGAGACTACAAAAGGAAAATATCTTAAAAACTTCATCATCGGTATCGGTGCGTCAATCGTACTTATTGGTGCCTTGGGTAAAATTCAACACTGGGCGATTGGTGGTCCTTTGCTAACTGCAGGTATGCTTACAGAAGCATTCATCTTTGCGATGTTGGGTCTGCTCCCGCCACATAAAGATTATTACTGGGAAAAAATCTATCCAGGATTGGATGTAAGCCCTGAAGAAGAACATTATCTTAAAGGTGGTGGAAAAAAAGCAGGAACTCCTGATAGTATGTCTCCAATGGCTGCTTTCGACAAAATGATGGAAGAAGCTGCAATGAATCCTACAAACCTTAACAAACTGAACCAAAATTTCCAAAAATTCGGTGAAGTAGTTAATAATATAAAAGACATGTCTGACGTTACAGCAGCAACAGGTGAATACTCTGCAAGTGCTCGTAATGCAGCTGGCGCTCTTGGTCAAATGTCTGAAACATTCTCTGGTGCTACACGTACAATGTCTGCCTTCAACAGTGCAGCTGATGATACAATGAGCTTCCACAAACAAGTTCAGGTACTTTCCGGTAATTTGAATTCATTGAATCAAATCTATGAAGTTGAATTGACTGATGCTAACAATCACCTGAAAGCAATGAACAAATTCTACAGTAATTTGGTGAGTGCTTCTGATGCAATGGCTTCCAGCGCACAGGATGCAATATCTGCTAAAGAGCAAATGGGTGCATTGTCTAAAAACCTTACTGCTTTGAACAGCATTTATGGTAACATGCTTTCTGCAATGCAAGGACGCTAGTCTTTAGAGATTGAAATTACAAGTAGAAACAATTATTATTAACAAACTGAAATTATAATAGAATGTCAATACCTAAAGAGCCCCGGCAGATTATGATCAACCTAATGTACTTGGTGTTGACAGCATTGCTGGCCCTTAACGTATCTTCTGAGATTCTGGCAGCTTTCCGTACTATTAATACCAGTATTAAGCGCTCTAACGAATCTATTACCCGGAAGAATGGTGATAAATATGCAATTTTCGAAGAAAGTATGGGAATCCCTTCAGAACGAGCAAAAGTAGAACCGTTTTACAAAACGGCTATGGAAGTGAAATCTGAATCAGAAAGTCTTATCTCTTATTTGGAAGATTGGAAACGCAGACTTATTATGCAATCCGGTGGTTGGAGAGACTCTGTACTTTTCCCGGGAGAAATTGCAAATGAGAGTGATTTGCATGCTTCTACTGATTTGTTGGTAGAAAAAAATAAAGGTGGAGACTCTATCAAAGTACGTCTGGAGAACTACAGACTTAAATTGTTGACTTCTTTAGGACTGGATACTTCATCCTCCCTCGCTAAGCAATTACCTCTGAAAATTGAAAAAGTTAAACCTTCTGATGCCAATCCAAAAGGTGAGTGGGCTGCAGGTAATTTCTACAACATGCCGGTAATCGCAACAGTCACTTTGATGTCAAAATTTCAGAATGATATCAAGAACTCTGAAGCAATGATTATTGATCAGTTATTTGAGAAAATTCACGAGAAGGACGTTAAATTTGATGGTTTCAAAGCGATTGCTGTTCCCAAAAACAGCTACCTGCTGGCAGGCCAGAAAGTTGAAGCAGAAATTTCTTTAGCCGCCTATAAAACGACTGCAAATCCTGTTGTCTCTTCAAACGTCGGTCGTGTAACAAAAACGGAACAAGGTATTGCTTATTGGGAAAATACAGTAACTGGTACTGGTCTTCAGACTGTTAAAGGAACTGTTTCAATTGATATGGGTGGAAAGCAAGAGTCGAAACCATTTGAATTTACTTATATGGTGGGTACAACCGGTGCTTCTATGCAGCTTGATAAAATGAACGTTTTCTACATCGGTGTTCCTAACCCCGTTACTGTATCTGCCGCTGGTTATTCAATGGAAGATATCGATTTGACTATTCCTGGTTCTGACGCTGTAATTACTAAAGGCGATGCCTTGGGTAAATACAACGTAATGATGAAGAAGCAAGGAAAGGTAATGGCTGTTATCAGTGCCAATACGAAAGAGTCTGGTAGAAAAGAAGTAGGTAAACAAGAGATTCGTGTAAAAATGATTCCTGACCCGGTAGCTGAAGTTGGTGGTAAATGCTGTAGTTTTTCTGAACCAGCTAACCGTATTAAAGTTTATCCCGGTATTAACGCATCTATGAAAGCATTTGACTTTGATGTTCGTTTCTCTGTTACAAGCTTCGAATTTACTTACCTGCAAAAACGTCAGGATCCAGTAGGTCCAATTAATGTTACTGGTCCTATGTTCTCTGGTAATAAACAAGTTTCTGATTTGATTGCGAAATGTAAGCCAGGTGATAAGATTTTTCTTGAGAACATTAAAGCGCGCGGACCCGATGGTATTCCTCGTACCTTGGGAACAATTATCATTACAGTACAATAATTTTTGAAGCAAACGATTTTCTTTTAATTAAACAGCAAACTATTAAGGATCATGAATATCCTCAAATCATACAAATTAGCAACGATTTTATTTCTGGGTTGTTCCGTAAGTGCTATTGCACAAACTGGCTCAACTGCAGATAAGGCATCTTCTGTAGACGTTGGAGCTGTGAATAAGGAATGGCAGGTGTCGTTGCGTCCTGATGGGGCGTATGACAAAGTCGCTCACGTTTCTAAAGCTATGCCTTGGCAACAATTGCGTGAAGATGATGTAATGTGGAAAAAACGTGTTTGGCGTGAAATCGATGTTCGTCAAAAGCAAAACATGCCTTTCATCTACCCTGGTGATGAGAACACTGGTGGAGGTAGCTTTATCGAGATATTGATTGATGCTGTTAAGCGCGGTAAAATAATGGCTTACTCTCCAATGGATGAGCGTTTTACAGCTGCTTTTACAAAAGATCAGATTATGGATGTTCTAGTTGGTAAACCTGATACCGTAATGGTAGAAGATCTGGAAACAGGTGAAATGAAACAGGTTATTTCCAGAACTGAATTTGATCCTAACGCTATTACTAAATTCCGTATTAAAGAAGACGTTATTTTTGATCGTAATTTAGGCCGTCGTGTTACCCGTATCATTGGATTGGCTCCGTTATTAGATAAAAAATCTGCTTCCGGTGAGTTTATTGGTAATGCACCTTTCTTTTGGTTGTATTATCCTGATATCCGCGATGTATTGGCTCAGTACGAAGTATTCAATCCTGAAAATGATGTGGCACGTATGACTTGGGATGACTATTTTGAAGGTCGTTTCTTTGCAAGCTACATTTACAAAATCAGCAATCCGTTTGATGCTCGTTTCAAAGATTTGGGTATGAGCGAAATGGATGTTCTGAACGAAGGTCAACGCGTTACGGAAGACTTGATGAACAAAGAACACGATATGTGGGTTTATTAATCTTATTTAAATTTTTTAATTAAAAAATAGCTTTGCATTTTTGCAAAGCTATTTTTATAAGTAGTGTTTTTCGAATATGTCACAGCCGTTACCATCATTAGAAGTTTGTCTCTCTCCTGCCTTATTACATTTATTCCACACTAAAAATACGATTACTGTTATAATTGATGTTTTCCGTGCGACTTCAACTATTGTTGCGGCTTTAGATAATGGTGCAACTAAGGTTATCCCGGTTTCTACAGTTGAAGAGTGTATCGCATTAGGCAAAGCTATACCTAACAGCATTACAGCAGGTGAGCGTGATGGAAAGGTTGCCGATGGTTTACAATATGGCAACTCGCCGTCTGAGTACCCTGTTTCGTTCGTTAAAGGCAGATCGTTAGTTTTAACTACCACTAACGGTACCAGATTGTTGCATATGGTTAATGAGGCTTCTGAAATTATAACAGGTTCTTTTCCTAATCTTACCGCGGTCTGTGATTTCCTGGTGCAGCAAAATAAGAATGTATTGCTTGCCTGTGCCTCATGGAAGGACCGTTTTAATCTGGAAGATGCTTTGTTTGCAGGTGCAGTAGCTCAAAAGGTCGCAGAACACTTTACCATTAATTGCGATTCTGCCAGAGCTTGTATGTCGTTGGACAGTGATGCAAAAGGTAACTATTTCGAGTACCTGAAAAGGGGAGCGCACTACAAAAGACTATCCGGCTATGGATTGGAAAGTGACATGATTTATTGCACCACTCCTGATATTCATCCGGTTGTCCCAATCCTGAAAGGGAATGAACTCTTAATCCATTCCTGACTATTGTAGAAAAGGATTGGAATTTGTTTCTATTTCGATTGAAGTGCTTGGCCCATGACCGGAATAAACCCTGGTTTCACCCGGTAGATTCAATAGATTGTTTTTAATGCTGCTGATAAGCGTTTCATAATTACCCATGGGCAGATCTGTCCTGCCGATACTGCCTGCAAAAAGTGCATCCCCACTAATGACCCAACTACCCGTTTTAAAGTAAAATGCAACACTTCCGGGCGAATGGCCGGGTACGAAACGTACTTCTAACTCATCCTCTCCCAGTTTAAGTGCCTTATGTTCATTTATGCTGACCGGACTTGCCTTCACGCCATCGAATTGAAAACCAAACATCCTGGCTGTGTTTCCGGCGTTCATTAATATGGGATATTCTTTTTCGTGCAGGTAGAATGGAATATTGTATTTTTTTACAAGGAAATCTATTCCTAGAATATGATCAATATGTGCGTGAGTATTAATGATTGCCTGAGGCTTCAGGTTTTTAGACTGGATAAAATTAACAAGTTCATTCTCCTCATTTCCATCTGACATTCCGGGGTCAATTATCCAGCAGTCATTATGCTCATTGGCTATGATATAGGTGTTTTCCTGAAAGGGGTTGAATGTGAATGAATGAACAGAGAGCATTGTAATAATTATTTTTTAAAAATGAAATAGACGGCCAGAACCAGTAGCCCGAATCCAATAAAATGGTTGAACCTCAGGGTTTCCGATTTAAAAGCAAATATGGTGAATACTGTGAACACCGACAAAGAAATTACTTCCTGTATTACCTTCAATTGCCAGATGGTAAATGGCCCGCCATTATCCTTAAAGCCTATCCTGTTTGCCGGTACCTGAAAGAAGTATTCAAAAAGTGCAATTCCCCAGCTTACCATAATGATGGAAATCAGACCCAGCTTGGAAAACCATTTCCATTCATGAAATTTTAAATGGCCATACCAGGCCAATGTCATAAACGTATTCGAAAGTATCAATAATATAATGGTGGAAATCGCTTTCATCTGCTGGCTACCGGGATAAATCTTTTTCAATTATGGCATCAAGACTTTCCAGTTTTTTCTTGGTCATTGTCTTTTCTTTCAGTTCCGAATCGTAATCAATTTTGTCATTGGTTGCCGAAAACGAACCAATGTACTTATTGCCTTTTAGTTCTACTTCCATCACACCTCCCGTTTCTTCTTCAATAAAAGTCCACTTACCTTCTGCATCTTTACTGACCTCATATCGCATGTACTCTTCATCGGCAATTTTGATAATTGCTTCCCATGAACAAACTGCTTCGGGACAATCTCCTTTAATAGATCGTATATAGAGGTTTATAGGGATATCTTCATCCAGCATCCCTGTGTACAATTTTCGATCGGCAATTTGCTTTCTTTTATTGTTGGGCTCCTCTTCTTCTCTTGCTACACTGTCTGCTTTTTGCCCGGTTGTGTCCGGCAGGCCTTTGCGCAGCCTTATTTTTTCTGCTTTCAGTTTTTCATTGAAAATATCTTTTGTATCTGCTTCAAAAATATAATTCAATTCACCTCCATACCATTTGCCATCAATCTTCATCATTTCGCTAAGGGTAAGGCCATAAATTTTCCGGGTTTGCATGTCTTCAACAAATACATAACCTACAAATCTTTCCGGTGCAATTGCCTCCAGGGCTTCGTCCCGTGTTTTGGCGAGGGCTTCCAGTTCGTACCGGCTTAATAGGATATCATTCCAATGCAGGCCCATTCTTTGTCCTCTTAAAATAACAGCTTTATATAATTCTCCTGCCTGATTTTTTATCATAGAGTCCTGGAAAATTAGCATCGCCGGGCTTTCCAGCAGGTATCTGGAACGTTGGTAGGCATCGCTTGTACTGGGTGCTTTGCGCAAAGTGATGAGTGCCATAGAATCTGCTGACAGAAAAACGCCGGTGTATATACTGCTGTCTTTTTGTTGCAAGCTTAATACAATTTTCTGCACCAGGTCACCTTCCGTTTTTTGTTGCCCGTGGCATATTCCAGCCATACTGAAAATGTAAAGCAATAAAAACAGGATAGATTTTTGTTTCAAAAAAACTTTAGTAGACATATTCTTTTCCAATTCCTCAAATATAGAAATATGTTTCTACTTTTGAACATTCAAAGTTTACTTTCATGTCGTTTAAGATTTATACAAAAACCGGTGACAAAGGACAGACAAGCCTTATTGGAGGAACTCGTGTCTCTAAAAGCCATATCCGCATAGAAAGTTACGGAACAGTAGATGAACTTAATTCTTATCTGGGTCTGGTCAATGATTTTTGTGTTGAAGGAAATGTGAAGGAATGGTTGCGCGAAATACAGGATCGCCTTTTTACACTGGGTGCTGAACTGGCAACTACGCAAGAGAAAGAGGTGAAAATGAAATTGCCCGACTTACATCTCAGCGATATTGAATGGCTGGAGGAACGGATAGATGAAATGAATGAAACCTTGCCTGAAATGCGCTCCTTTATTTTGCCGGGTGGCCATCAGGGGGCTTCTGCATGTCACATCGCCCGTTGTATATGCAGGCGTGCAGAAAGAATTTGTGTGGCCATGAGAGAACATGATGAGCAGGTTTCCGATATTATTTTACAGTACCTGAACCGACTTTCAGATTTTCTTTTCGTTTTATCAAGGTATATCACGCACATTAATGGGAAGGAAGAAATTCCATGGCGCGCAAGAATTTAAACCTAAAATTTAATCGCATTTTATAAAATAAATTAGTTCTAAAAAATGAGAAATCAATTATCTCTGGCGAAATTAACAGAGCAAAACAGGCAACGTTTGATGAAAAAAATGAAGCCTGATTCTATTGCCATTTTTCAGGGTACTGAAGTGCTGAGTACAAATGGCGACGCTGTTTATACGAACAGGCCAAATACAGATGTACTTTGGCTTTCGGGTATTGAGCAGGAAAAATCTATGGTCATATTATACCCGGATAATCCGGATAAAAGTGCTCGTGAAGTTTTGGTTTTGCTACGTCCAAACGAACAACTTGAAAAATGGGAAGGTCACAAATTAAGAAAAGAGGAAGCAACTGCTATTTCGGGTATTAAAAATATTCAATGGGCAGATAATATCGATGCAATGCTGCAGGTAATGATGCATAATGCGGATACTGTTTATCTGAATACAAACGAAAATGACAGACTGGACGGATCATTGTTGCGTACAGATTTGTTATTTGTACAGAAATGGATGCAACGTTTTCCGCTTCATCGATATGAGCGTGCATCGAGATTGATCAAAGAAGTACGTGCTATAAAAACCAAAGATGAAATTGCCATCACCCAACAGGCAATTGATATTACAGAGAAAGCATTTCGCCGTGTGCTTGGTTTTGTAAAACCAGGTGTTTGGGAAAATGAAATTGAGGCAGAGATTACCCATGAGTTTATTCGCAACAGGGCACCGCGTCACGCCTACGATTGCATTATTGCAAGCGGCGACCGCGCCAGGGTATTGCATTACATTGACAATAACCAGGAATGCAAAAGCGGTGAAATTATCCTGATGGATTTTGGTGCTTCTTACGGAAATTACAGTGCCGACCTTTCTCGCAGTATACCAGTAAGCGGTAAATTTACAAAGCGTCAAAAGGATGTTTATAATGCTGTTTTGGATGCCCATAATTATGCAAAATCAATCCTGAAACCAGGGATTATATTTCCCGAGTATGTTGTGAAAACAAATGCAGAAATGGAAAAGCAGATCTTGAAATTAGGATTAATATCAAAAGCAGATATCAAAAATCAAGACCCTGAAAGCCCTGCCTACAGGAAGTATTTTTATCATGGTATTACCCATCATCTGGGCATTGATGTACACGATGTCGGGACAAGAACAGAGTCTCTGAAAGAAGGTATGTTATTCACTATCGAACCTGGTATTTATATTGAAGAAGAACAAATTGGAATCAGAATCGAGAACAATTACTGGCTGACAAAAAATGGAAACATTGATTTGTTCAAGAATATTCCAATAACAGCAGAAGAAATTGAAACTTGTATGAAGAAGAAATAATCAATAGTCCAGAGCATAAAAAAGCAGGCTTCATATGAAGCCTGCTTTTTTTATTTTCCTTAAAATTAATTATTTATTGATTGTAAAACTTCCGTAATCTACCATCAGTGTATCAGCAAGACTGCTACTCAAAATCTGGTAACGGCCAATGTAAATTTCTTTGTCATCACGCAGAATCTGAACATAACCTTTAATGGATTGGAAATCACGTGAGGTGAACGTAACAACTGCTGAATTACTGTCTGTTTGCTGAGCGCTACCCTGATACAAAGTATAAACCCCAACACCTTTATAATTGTTGATGAAGATATTCACTTTTGTTGGATTTGCCCCGTACTCTGAACCCGTAAAACGTACCGAACGGTTAAATGGAATTTCAGCTTTTACCAGGTTTGGATTTGCATTCCAGGTAACACCTGAGTCGGCAGAACCACGTTTAATTGTTGCTGACATTTGGCGTTGCACCAATTCAGGATCGTTTTTTTTGCAAGAAACAAGTCCGAAGAAAAGCATTGCTGATAGAGATAATAATAAGTAGCGCATTGAATTGTTAATTTTTATAGAGGCTAAATGTAGGAAAAAAGTTTTTAGAAATGCAATGATTGGACAATTTTTACTCAAAAAAATCCCTGTTCAATGCTTTCGGTTTTGCAATTTTGAACTTTTATCGCTGTTCGAAAACAACTTTATTTACCAAATTGATAACGTGTTTAGGGATTTACTTTGCACAGTAAACAGAAAATTCGATGAAAGACCAGTATTTTGTTTCTGCAAATCCGGCAGACGGCATAGAAATTGCCCGTTATAAAATGCATTCCACTTCCCAGGTTATTTCTGCTCAAAATAAGGCCCACAAGGCTTATCAGTCCTGGAGCCAAAGCAATATGAAAGAGCGGTCTGCTTTACTGATACGAATTGCCAAAGCAATCAGGACAGACATAGAAAAATTTGCTCAGCTTGCAACAAAGGAAATGGGAAAACCAATCGCACAAAGTCGTGCGGAACTGGAAAAATGTGCCAAAACCATGGACTTTTATGCTAAAGAAGGCCCTGCTTTTTTAGCAGATGAAATTGTTAAAACGGATGCGAAAAAAAGTTTTGTAAGCTATCAACCGCTTGGAGTAGTATTAGCAATTATGCCGTGGAATTTCCCTTACTGGCAGGTTTTCAGAGCAATGGCGCCTATAATCTTATCCGGCAATGCCATGTTGCTAAAACATGCATCTAATGTGAGTGGCTGTGCCTTAACCATTGAGAAAATCCTGAAGAAAGCAAATGCTCCCAAAAACCTTTTTCAAACCTTACTGATATCCTCTGCTGATATTGCTGATGTTATTGCTTCAAAAGAAGTTTCTGCGGTAACATTCACCGGTAGTACTGTTGCCGGTAGGAAAGTGGCATCTATTGCAGCACAAAATCTAAAAAAACAGGTGCTCGAATTAGGAGGTAGTGATGCCTATATTGTATTGGAGGATGCAGATGTTGATCTTGCAGTGCAGACATGTTTCGATGCACGTTTTATCAACACCGGTCAAAGTTGTGTTGCTGCCAAGCGTTTTATCGTTGTAAAAAAGTTGCGCAAAGAATTTGAAGCCAAAATGTTGGCAAAGGTTCAAAAGGCAACATTTGGAATACCAACAAATGAATCGAATTTAATCGGACCAATGGCCCGGATAGACTTGCGTGATGAGTTAAATCAGCAGGTAGAAAAAAGTATAAAGGCCGGGGCAAAATTATTGTGTGGTGGGTTCATTCCCGAAGGAAACGGCGCCTATTATGCACCAACATTACTGAGCAATGTGAAGAAGGGAATGCCGGCGTACGATGAAGAATTGTTTGGCCCTGTAGCGGCTATTCTTGAAGCGAAAGATGAAAAGGACGCCATAAAAATCGCCAATGATTCTGAATATGGTTTGGGAAGCGCGATCTTTTCAAAAAATAAAAAACACGCCGAAAACATTGCCCGGCAATTAATTCAGGCCGGCAGTTGTTTTGTCAATGTGGCTGTTCATTCAGATCCGCGATTGCCGTTTGGAGGGATTAAAAATAGCGGTTACGGACGTGAATTGTCGTCGTATGCTTTGCGCGAATTCGTCAATATTAAGACGGTGGTTGTGCAATAAACTTTTACTTTTACGCCGAAATTAATTCATCACATGTTTACATACTTAGCTCTCGGAGATTCTTATACCATTGGCGAACAGGTTCCTTTTTCAGAAAATTTTCCAAGCCAGGCTGTTTCTATTTTGCGAAAACATAAAATGGAAGTAATCGACCCTGTAATTATCGCTACAACAGGTTGGACAACCGACGAATTGCAAGCTGCAATCAGGGAAAAAGGGCTGAAAGAAACGTTCTCCTTTGTGAGTTTACTCATTGGAGTCAATAATCAATATCGCGGACGGAGCCTCGAAAATTATACAGAGGAGTTTACTCAATTGCTTACTCAGGCTATTCATTTTGCAAATGGCCATACCGATAAAGTATTTGTATTGTCAATTCCCGATTGGGGCGTTACACCCTTTGCAGAAGGGAAAGATCATGCTCAGATTGCTAAAGAAATTGATGATTATAATTCAGCTGCTGAGAAGATTACCTTATCCCACAAATGCCATTTTATTGATATTACAGACAGTACCAGACTTAACGGGAAAAAGGATGATTTTCTGGCTGATGATAAATTGCACCCATCCGGCAAGGAATATGCCGTGTGGGCCGAACGACTGTCTGCAAAGGTGCTTAAGGAGTTTAAAATAAATTAGCAGTTGTACAAAAAAGCCTTCAGACAATTCTGAAGGCTTTTACAATTGAGAGCAATTTTACTGTTCATTGCTTTTATTACTGGCTTTGCTTTCGTTCCAAAGGCGGTCCAGCGCCGTCACCACATAGATATCTTTACTCCTGGCGTTAGCATTCTTATCTACAAAACTATTCCCTTTCTGTAAGGCAATGATATGCTCGCTTTTGTCCAGGTCAATCTTTTCATTCTCATTAAATTTGTAAATAGCAAAGCGGTAATCTGGATGGTTTTCAACTTGTGCCATCACCCATTCAAGGTGCATGCCATCAGCTTGTAATTTACCTGTCAGCTTTGGTGCGGAAGGGGCGTTGTTGTCCAGCCAGGGCATCGTTGGTGGCAAAGCAATATGCCTATTGGTATGCAGTTTAAGGCTGTCTTTTAAGGCAGGTCCGATTTTATCAAAGCTTGATGCGCTGTAAAAAACAACACCCGGATTTTCGCTTTTTTCGCGGATGTCGGCAATCTGGTTTAAGATTTCCTTTGGTCCCTGCCAGATAACTGCTTTCGATTCAGCCATTCTGTATACCCCCAATCCATAATACATATGGCGTTTGTAGCTGTGGTTTTCCCACCATGGTAATAAAGTTTCGAAGGCTGCTGCACGGTGGCCGTGTTCCCAGTATAATTGAGGCAAGGTATAATCTACCCAGCCTTTTTTCTGCCATAAAATGATGTCAGAATATAAATCATCATAGCAGGTTTGTCCGCCGCGTGTGGCAGAGCCTTCCGGGTCTTTGCTGGCATTGCGCCACACGCCGAAGGGGCTGATGCCAAATTTTACGTATTTCTTTTCGCTTTTAATATTATTGTACAGGGTTGCCACAAAGGTGCTCACATTGTTGCGGCGCCAATCTTCTTTATTGTCGAAGTTTTCTTTGAATCGGCTGTAACTTCTGGCATCTCCAAATTCCACACCGGCAATTCTGTAAGGATAAAAATAATCGTCCAGATGCACGCCATCTATATCATAGCGTTTCACCACATCCATAATCACTTTGGTTACATATTCCCTTGCTTCAGGTACACCCGGGTCGATGTATGATTTTCCGCCATAACTGATGATCCAGTCAGGATGTTCGTATGTAACGTGGTTTTTAGGATTAGGATTTTTCTTGCTGTCGGTCAATGCACGGAATGGATTGAACCAGGCGTGCAATTCCATATTCCGCTTGTGCGCTTCTTCAATGGCAAAAGTCAAAGGATCGTAAGCGGGGAAGGGTTGCTGACCTTGTTTGCCACTCAAAAAACGGCTCCATGGTTCTATCTCTGAAGCATATAAAGCGTCC
>DLGS01000019.1:1363-14178 GCA_002482815.1 Bacteroidetes bacterium UBA7688 | reverse complement strand
AGTATTTAGAGCCGTCCGTAAAGCGTCCTTCAATTGAGCCGCTGCTGGCATCCACTTTCTCCGGAAACAGGAAAAATTTGCCGTTAGGGGCTACGTTATTGGATGCAGTCAGGTTCTTCACTTCATGCCCGTCATCGAGTACCTCTACATTGTTCAGCCGGAAGCCCAGCGTTGCGCCCTGTATCGCTTTATCCTGTGGCAGTGATACGAAGATGCCTTTCATCGTTCTGTACCCCTTATCACAAACTGCATTGAAGCGAAGTGTTTCCCCGGCCTGCGATACCCTGAGCCGGATACGCTGAAATTTATTGTTCTTCATGTCTGCCTGAAATTGTAAGTAATTGTAAGTGCCGGTGCAGGCGGCTACCCGCACCGGCGAAACAGGATTTATGCTTTCACTACCGTAGTGCCGATCAGGATTACTTTGAGGTATGCACCCTGTGGTGCGTTCGTACCCCATTCCAGGTTGAACTCAATGGTCTGCTGGTCGCGGATCAGCTTTGGATTGTCCAGGATATAGGTTCCTTCCACCAGGCGGTTATTGCCTTTGGTATTGAAGACTTCTAGTGAGGTATTGGGTATAAGCACTGCACCGTTCGCTTTAAACTCAAACTCACCGTTACGGATGTAATCAGGGGTAAGGGCGAAGTTTACATTCAGCGGTGTACTTACGCCCTGGTCTGCTACTCCATAAGTGAGGCGTATGGCGTGCAACAGGAAAAATGCACCTTTCTCCAGTTTAGCGGAACTGATATTGGTATAGCCAACGGACTTATTATCATCATCGCGCAGCATCTTTACGACTTTACTGTTGGTAATGTCCTTTACCGCGTAGTAGGATATATCCACTGATTGCAGGGATTTGCTGGCAAGTCCCTTTTGCACATCACGGGGAAGCAGGCTGATACGGCTTTCAAAATCCTGGCGGCTGCCCCTGGCCGTCTTGCCTGCGCCCTGTTTGGCGATCTCTTTTGTCTTACGGAAAAAACGGGCTTTTTCTTCCGGCGCGGCCTGCTCTACCGCACCAAGAAATTCGGCTTCGTTCATGCTGCCGAGCAGGTTGTATTCGCTGTCATTGATCTGACCTAATGTAAACATTGTTGAAGTTTTTGATAAGCCTGCAACTGTCTTACGGGGCAGTCGCAGGCGGGTGAATGAATATGATGGATGATTGTTCTTTTATGGCAATGGTTAGAGGATTTCGTCATCCCCGTAGATCTGACTGCCGTATTCTTCGCTTTGGCCGCTCAGGTCATCATCGCCATAGATCTGCTCTTCAGGCGCACCACGGAAATAGGAATTTTGCTGCGGGATATATTCCTGCTCCTGTTCCGGCGCACCCATATAAGCGGGTGGGTCTAAATAGTAGCCGGAAGAAGAATCCGGCGGCTGGATCGAACCGAGGTCAGGAAAACCCATACCTGATATCGGGGTACGTTCCTGATACAGCCAGCGGTCTGTATTACTTACTGCTGATACGGGTGTCAGGCCAAGGCCGTCACCGCTCAGGAAGGTAGCTGTAGGCATCAGTGCTTTGGCTGTTTTGTAAGCACCAGCAATAGCTGCGCCCTGGAGGACATTTTTCAACATGGGCTGCTTCACCTTTGTTGCCCCGAACATGGCTCCAGCCGATACTGCCAATGGTGGCAATAATCTTTTGATCCCTTTTTCGGAAGTATTGGTAGGGTCTATTTTCAGTGCTTTATTGGCCATGTTGATCGCGAGGTTCCCTACCACGAAACCTGCGACACTTTCTATCATGGGTTGCACCTGTTTGAGTACGTCTTTTAAACCCGCACCGGTTGCTTTTGCTGCCATTTTAATGGATGTTTAAATTGTGAGAAATGGTTACTGGAGTGAGAAAACGGGTGGCTTGTCGCCGGGCGGGTGACGGCCTTTTTTGGGTGTGCCGGATAGTTCGGGGTGTTCCGGTTTGCTTTCCTTGTGCTCTTCCTTATCCCCGTCCAGAAGCTTATAAATCCCGAAGGCCATAGCGCCACCGATTGCAAGGCCAAGCATCGGATTGTTCTGTGCGAACTTGATAGCGCCTGAAGCAATACTGCCTAAGCCTTCCAGGTTTTCTTCCTGCGCGGGAATGCTTTCACCAACATCGGTAACTGTGGCTTCTTCAGTACCGGTATTGCTATCATCGAAGGTTACGCCGTCATCTTCTACGGCTTCCCCTTCGGTGGAAGAAATATCTATGTTCTCGTCTTTCTTCGCCAGCCCTGAATCCTTTAGGATTTTAATGACCGCTGTTATAATCGGCGTGGCTGCAGCAACAGCGGCTGCAACAGGTATGATGCCCAAATCGCCCAGACCATTCAGCTTGCCTTTCTTCCCGCTCAGGATCGCCTTTTTAAGATTGTTTGCTTTACCGCCGATCTTGGTAAATATTTTTTCAACTTTTTCAATCGCTTTCTTTGCTTTGGCAACGGTAGCAGGACTTATATTTTTAGCTTTAGCCTGCTCCGGCGTAGCATAGCCCCATTTCAGCCTGGTGGACATTTTACCGATGTTCAGCTTGAGTGCCAATAGGAAACCATTACGTGCAGCAATGGTGGCAGGGTTAAAGCGCATCAGCCCTTTGCCCACGCTTTTTAATGCGCCGCCGATCTTTTTAAAGAAACCCTTCTTCTTCTTTTTAGGCTTGTCCTTTTTGGCCTTACCTAACAGGTTGTCTTCATCACCGGTAAGAATATCATCATCACCGTACAGGTCATCGTCACCGATCAGTCCGGCGAGATTGCCAAAGCCGTTCATCTGGTCAAGCAGGGCTTCATTGGCCATAAGCTGTCCGAGTGCCTTGTCGCGTTTGTTGGTGAACCAGTACTGGATGGCATAGTCAAGCATCTTGACGATTTCCTGTTGATTGTATCCTGAAACGTAGGCCGTTGCCGGATTTTCAGCTATGGCCTGACGGGTCGCTACGAGGTACCGGTACAGCCCCTTTTCTATATCGGCATCACTGGCACTACCGAGTAAATATTCTTCACCAGCCAGGATACCCAGCCCTTGTAAGTCCACACCAAATATTGCAGCATGTAGGGCTACGTTATTTGCAGCAGCAAGCTGCATACTGTTCATTACTATTCTGCCGGTATCCGGTACGGCTGGTGAAATATCTTCTACGCCGCTGAGTACGGCTACATTGATTCCGTTTAAGTTCATGGTGTAATCCATTTTTTGGGTAAAAGGCTTTTCGTAATTGAACCTGCCCAGAACCGCATCGACTGTCCAGTATTCAGCACTTCCGCTTTTAGGAACGATTACGTAGATATGCTGCCAGTGCGGTTGAGAGTAACGGGTAATCCTGAACTTGTGGGGGATGCCCATATTGGTCAGGATCGAAGAACAGAATATGGAAAAGCAATCACAGTCAATACCACTGATACGGTCTTTCCATGCCCTTGCCGGTCTGCGTAACTGTTCCAGTCCGGGCTTGTCGAGCTGGTATTGGATATTGTAATAGAGGAATTCCCATATAGCCTGTAGAGTCGCCTCTGTGCTGTTTTGCTTCAATACATCAGCCAGCTTTTTCGTGTCGTTGATATAAGTCCAAACCACCCGCTCAATCATCTTAACCGTATCGGTTACTTCACCATCTTCCACAGTGATCCTGTCCCTGCCGTCCGCTGCCGGAAACAGGAAGTCGAACTTCGCACCATTGCTTTTAATGAGGCGTTGGCCACTGGTGATCTCATGATCGGGATGATATGGCTGGCTCTGAATGTTCATTACTTGTTGATGATTGTTTTAGGTGTCTCAATCGTCATGCCTTCTACCTGCATGATTACGGTCATGGCAATGGGTGAGGTAAAAGATTTCAGAAAGCCTTTCGTGCCATCTTTGCTGAATAGTGCAATAAGGCTTGCGATGTCCTTAATGCCCAACATTGGTAGAAGGGTGAGCCATCCGATTGTAATATTGAGTTCGCCAACCTCACTTTGCCTGCTGGCTGCAATTGGAAAACTTTTGCCGGTTGCAGGGCTTTCCGCAATCATTCCCCCTTTGTTATCCCATAGCCTTACAACCGGATTGATAATCGTTACTGAAACATTTGAAGGGTTATTGATCTTCGCAGTTGCGGCGATCTCAATACCTGATAAATTGACTTTATGGATACGCACTTTGGAAAGGGCAACGGATACATTTGCTGCCAGCTTATTAAGCTGTAACATGCGGTTCACTACGTAGAATGCTCCTGCCCCTATGCCTATTTTCAAAAGTGTATTCATTAGTCCTTTTTATTTTTGAACAGGTAATCCAAACCCTTCTTGGTACAATAGCCAACCACTGCGCTCAGGAAAGCATAACACACGACAGAAACACTACCGTCCATTGTTACACTGTCCAGCATTAAATGAGGAGAGGCATGGGCTTTATAAACCCCGCCTACGGTACTGAATACAACCGTCCATATTGAAGTCTTTCCGAATACGGAAGGCTGGTCAGGGGAGGTATTATTATCGTGTTGTAATTCCATTTTCTTGACCGGTGCTTATGTAGTTTCCTAACCGGATTAAGCAAAGATTACATCGGGCAAAAAGGGCTATGAGATGATTGAGAACCATTGCAACACCATCGGATACCGAAAAGTATCAGCGCAGATCATTTGGTATTTTTCTCGTGGACTTTGGATGTAGTAATTGTAGTAAAATGCCCTATCCCTTTGCTGCATTAGGTTTGAAGCAAGTTTTGGCAAGGTGCCGATGTAGTGAACTTGTAGTAAGGTTGTAGTAAAAATGGAAGGTTGTTTACTACAAGCTGGAACAGAAAAGCAATTTGTAGTAAATGAAAAGGAACAATGTAGTAACCCGAAATCCTTTACTGTAAAAGGTTAGAGGTAAAATGTAGCCTGTTACTACAAATACTACGTTGTTTTAAGGTGCTGTGAATTTTGCAGGGTGCAAACGGCTATCGCGATTATTTGTTCAGGATGGCTTCAACATCATTTGATGGACAATCATCACCCATCGAATAGAAAGTGTTCAGAAACGCTTCACGGAAGCTGTAGAGAGAGATTGTATGCTGCGTTAAATGCAAGCAGAAAAGCTGAAAAAAGGAGGGAGGAATTGTTGGGTAGAAGTTTGCAGTCCTCTGGGAGAACCAGGATATTCTTAAAGAAAACAAGCTGACTATCTCTGTGCTGGTTAAGCGATGATAGTTTTGGGCAAAAAAAAGAGAACCGTTATGGTTCTCCTAATAAATCAACGATTTGCTTGACGAGCGGTTTCGGTAGCATCTTTTTGCAGTGGATGTCTTTCATTAATTCCGGGTTCTTGTCTTTCTTTTCTTCGAGCCACTTCCTTAGTGCGAGGTATGCGCCCCTGGCTGAACTGTTCGGGAAGTATAGTATAGACAGTTCTTTGCGCGAATAGGATTTCAATTCAAACATTACAGTGTGTTTTTTGACAAAAATATAGGCACACTAAATTTCATGTATCAAAAATGGATAAAGTTTTAGCCATAAGATTTGCGTTTTAGCCACTTGTTTTTCCACATCGTATCATAAACGTCTGAAGGGGTATAAAATCTTACAGCAATCCACGCTATTCTTCCAATAATTACACTGCTTTGTTACGGGTTTAGTCCTAAATCTTACAGTTTTAACCGGCTTTTATACGCCTTCTAAATCTTTAGCCGAAAGAATGTTCTCGTATCATCTTTGATGTTACATCACATTTTTGTCATTGCTACAATATTGCTGAATTGATAACCCGCCAACGGCAAAAATTATGCCCCGGCATCTAACTCATTCGCAAATTTCATGACAGCCACACTAATTCCATTCCGCACTTATCATTTCAGCATCCCGCAACAATATTTAATGAGGGTGTTACAACTTGTCATTGACCACGAAATCAATTATTCGCTGGATAGCGTTACCGATGATGAGCAATTTTTATCCCTGAGCCTGAGCGTCAATTTGAATAAACGCTATCAATGCCGTGCAGTAAAGCAGATTCAGGAATTATTATCACCAAGATAATCGCTGCATACAATTTCGGCACAAGCACCGTAAAGTAGCAGTAAGTGAGTATTTGCAAAATACTGTAGCCCATTCGTTTACTCAACGATATGAGTAGTTTATTTTTAGAATCAATTCATTGATAATCAATGTATTGTATATTTGCAATAGGCGAGAAAAGCTAATGATCTTAAATGTTTAATAATGAATAACCATCATTAATAATAACCCACTATAAAAGCCAAATCTGTTTCTTAAAAAATTTTTTACGCTTATGAAGCCACCGAACTTGATCACCCACAATACATTTTCATCGTTAAAAAGGAAGGAAGACGTTACTATTTCTGAACTAAGAACTCTTCCCTGGTTTGTCACGCATAGCGATGAAGAGTTGGCCACAATTATCGAGGCCGCTAAAATTTTCTCAAGGGCAATAGTAGCCTTACACAACAAAGAAATAGACAACAGCAAAACCAATAAAAAGTCAAGAACAATAGACCTCATTGCAAATCCACAAAAGAAAGCAGCATGATGACAGGAACAGAAATACCGGAAAAACTCCGGGCGTTTTCCATTTTCGCCAAAGGAGAAGTGAAACAAAAAGTATCAAATGCCCGATGTGTTATCTATACCCGCGTTTCCAGTAAAGAACAGACAAAGGGTATGAGCCTTGAAACACAAAGAAAGGATTGTGAGCTTTACGCAACGAGAAACAAAATTCCTATCATGGGATCTTTCGGGGGCACTTATGAAAGTGCGAAGACCGATGAACGAAAGGAATTTAACCGTATGCTCACGTTTGTAAAAAAGAGCAAAGAAAAAATTTCCATCATCATTGTTTACAGTGTGGACAGATTTAGCCGCTCCGGTGCAAACGCTATTTACATTGCAGACCAACTGAAGAAACAGGGTATTGTTGTATTTGCAGTAACGCAGCCCACGGACGCAAGTACACCGAGCGGAAGGTTTCAGCAAAATATTCAATTCATATTTTCAGAGTACGATAATCAGCTACGCAGGGAAAAATGCATGGCAGGAGTGAAGGAGAAATTGCTCGCCGGCATCTGGTGTACTTCTGTTCCTTTCGGATATGATATTGTACGCAGCGAAGGACAACCAAAACGGATTGTACTTAATGCAAAAGGCAAACTGATAAAATACGCCTTTGAATTAAAAGCTATGGGCATGTCCAGTGAAGATGTAAGAAGCCAGTTAGCAGCAAAGGGGCTTAAATTGTCTAATCAGCGCGTTTCAGATCTGCTTCGTAATCCCTTTTATTGTGGTCTTGTCGTACACAAGGCACTTGAAGGAAAAATATTGGAGGGCATTCAGGAAAAGGCCGTATCAAAAGAAGTATTCCTGAAAGTTAATGGTATCCTTGCACGTAAACACAAATCTGGCTACACAATGCAGCCTGAAAACGAAGACATACCACTTAAACGTTTCCTTAAATGCGAACAATGCGGCCAGTTCCTTCGGGCTTATAAGGCAACTAAAAATCAACAGTACTATTATAAGTGCAATACTAACGGTTGTTGCTGCAATAAAAGAGCCGATGACTTACACAGGACATTTGAGGCAATGCTTAATCACTATGTACTGAATGTAGAAAATGAGGGAATTCGGTATGTCATCAGTCAGCAGATCATAGCAACCTACAATCAGCTTACCGAAGAAGGTGAATTGCAACGCTCACACATCGACAATGAACTGGATGAGGTTACGAAGAGATTGGAACGATTGGAAGAACGATACGTAATGGAAGAAATCACAAAAGCAATGTTTGATAAATATGCCGGTAAACTACAGGAGGAGCAACAGGAATTGGAGGCATCATTAGGAAAAACAGGTTCAAGGGTGTCGAACCTTGAAAATTGCGTACAAAAGGCAATCAACCTTTCCTCGAAACTCGCTACAGTGTGGCGTTTGAGCGATTACAAAGGAAAACAGGAGCTTCAATTTTTGCTATTTCCTGACGGTATATACTATAATCGAAAAACAGAGGGGTGTCGAACCCCAAAAGTAAATAACGTTTTCTCTTATATTTCAAGCCTGCAAAGGATTTTATGGCAAAAAGAAAGCGGGAACTCTAATATGAAATTAGATGTTCCCGCTTGGGTGGAGAATACCGGAATCGAACCGGTCACCTCTTGCATGCCATGCAAGCGCTCTACCAAATGAGCTAATTCCCCTTGCATTTTTATTGGAGTGCAAACATAAAAGATAGCAACTACTAATCCAAATTATTCTTTACAGACGATTTTTTTATCCGGCTTTTTTCATTTCCGTTCTTGTCAAAAACAAGGAGAGATTTCAGGCATTTTTTTATTCTCAAAAATGTGATTGTTCAGAATTTTTCATGCAGAAAAATATCTTCTTTAATCGTTCGAAATTGAAGAACAAAAAGCAAGAAAAATATCGTCTCAACAGACACAAAAATTGGAAATGAGGTCGCCAGAGTTGTTCACATCTTTTCAACATCTCAAATTTTTTTTTGCTAATAATTTTTTTGCCCGACAATTATCTTTAATATTGTGCAAGGATTGAACTTACTAACCCATCCTTATATAAAAAGCCCGGAAGTCCACAACGCTCTCCGGGCTTTTTTTTAGCCCTGTATGTATTGCCTGCAAAGGCTTTCAGCAAATTCCTTTTTTTATGCTGCGCTATTTTTTGTTCTACAAACCATTTCAGGTGCTTACTCAATTTTCTGCCGAAGGCGAAAAAAAAACACTGGCACACTACTTTAAAAATATTCCGAAAGATATTTATCCTGTCGGAAGATTGGATTTTGACAGTGAAGGTTTATTGTTATTAACCAACGACAAAAAACTTACGCTTCAATTATTGGAACCACGCTTCAAACACGAGCGAACTTATTATGTGCAGGTAGAAGGAATTTTTGATGAAGTGGCGAAACAAAAATTAGTGTCCGGTGTAGAAATAAATGTGGATGGAAAGTTGTACAAAACACTTCCATCAAAAGTTGAAATTTTTCATGACGAACCTTTGTTGCCCGAAAGAAATCCACCCATCCGTTTCCGGAAAAATATTCCCACCACCTGGATTTCACTTACCTTAAAAGAAGGCAAAAACAGGCAGGTGAGAAAAATGACAGCGGCAGCCGGATTTCCCACCCTTCGCCTGGTCCGCTTTAGTATTGGCAACGTTGATATTGCCGGCTGGGAATCCGGACACATTCAGGAAATTTCAGCAGATCAAAGTGCAGCACTTTTAAAAAAATAGGATACACCTATTGGAACAGCTTATCGGCTGTAGCCCAAAAATGAATTACCTTGCTCAGACTAAAACGTAATAACTATGCTGCAAAATAATATTCAGGAAGCGCTTAATAATCAGGTAAAACTTGAAGCCGCTTCATCGCAGGCGTATCTGGCAATGGCCGTATGGGCAGAAATCCAACCAGGGCTTGATGGGGTTTCAGAGTTCTTTTTCCAGCAAAGTGATGAAGAAAGAGTCCATATGCTGAAACTGGTTCGCTTTATCAACGAACGCGGCGGTTTTGCTGCCATTCCTGCGCTGGAAAAGCCAATGGTCACCTTTCCTTCACTAAAAAAATTGTTTGAAGAGTACCTTAAACACGAACTTCAGGTAAGCGCAAGCATCAATGATCTTGTTGATTTAGCCCTGACCGAAAAAGATTATGCGACCCATAACTTCATACAATGGTATGTAAGTGAACAAATTGAAGAAGAAAAAACAGCGCGTGTACTTAACGATAAATTAGAGCTAATCGGAGAAGATAAAAGTGGTTTATATCTTTTTGACAGAGACATTCTGAATGTTCGCCAGCCCGGCCGTGGAAGAAAATAAATGGCATAAGATTTCCGGTTTTCGTTGTAGAAATGCTATAATCTATACCAAATTTGCTTTTTTTAAATAAAAACCCAGCTACTTGTAGCTGGGTTGCTTATTTTTGCACACATTTTACCAACATTTTTATGTTCAATCTCATTTTATTTGGCCCTCCGGGTAGCGGAAAAGGTACTCAATCTGAAAAACTCTTATCAAAATACAATCTGCAACACATTTCTACCGGCGATTTGCTGCGCGATGAAGTGACGCGAATGACTCCATTGGGTGTTGAAGCAAAAAAATACATGGACCAGGGAATGTTGGTACCGGATGAAGTTGTGATTGGAATGATAAGCACCAAAATAGACGAAACCCCTGATACCCGTGGTTTTATCTTTGATGGCTTTCCTCGTACAAAACAACAGGCTATTGCCTTGGATAAATTGCTGGAGTTTAAAAATACACCGATCAATCTTGTGCTAGCACTGGAAGTTCCGGATGAAGAACTGACTAAAAGAATATTGAACCGCGCCATTACTTCCGGTCGTGCAGATGATACCGAAGAAGTGATTAAAAAGCGTGTTGAAGAATATCGTGCCAAAACAGAAATCGTAGCCTCTCATTATGATGCAATGGATAAAGTGGAGCGCATTAAAGGAGAAGGAACAGTCGAAGAAATTTTCGAGAAACTGTCGAACGAAATAGATAAAATAATTTTACCAGAATAGTGGAAAAAGCAAACTTTGTTGATTACATCCGTGTTTATTGTAAGTCGGGCCATGGTGGCGCGGGTTGCTCGCATTTTGCGCGTACCAAATACAATGCACAAGCCGGTGTGGATGGTGGTGATGGCGGACGTGGGGCTCACGTAATCCTCAGAGGAAACTCACAATTGTGGACCTTGTTGCATTTACGCTATCACAAAAATGTGTTGGCCGAAGACGGACAACGCGGAGGCAAAAGCGACATGACCGGTCGTGATGGACAGGATATTTATATTGATGTTCCTTTGGGCACCATTGCTTTTGATGAAGAAACAGGCGAAATGGAAGCCGAAGTGCTGGAGCACGGACAGGAAATTGTCTGGCTGAAAGGCGGTCGTGGAGGATTGGGTAATGGCAACTTTGCCACTGCTACCAACCAGGCACCTGATTATGCTCAACCGGGCGAACCAGGTATTGAAGGATGGAAATATCTTGAATTAAAAGTATTGGCAGATGTTGGCCTGGTAGGATTCCCAAACGCCGGCAAAAGCACGCTTTTGTCAACTATCAGTGCGGCAAGGCCAAAAGTTGCTGACTATGCGTTTACGACCTTAACGCCGCAACTGGGCATTGTTCCTTACCGTGACGACAAGTCGTTTTGTATGGCCGATTTGCCTGGTATTATTGAAGGTGCAGCAGAAGGTAAAGGGCTTGGGCATCGCTTCCTGCGCCATATCGAACGCAACTCTGTTTTGTTATTTATGATTCCGGCAGATTGCCCCGATCATACAGCTCAATTCAATATTTTAATGAAGGAACTGGAAGAATTCAATCCGGAACTACTGCACAAAACTGTTATACTGGCCATCAGCAAAAGTGATATGCTGGACGATGAATTGCAAACAGAAATTGCAAAAACATTACCCGAAAATATTCCTCATTATTTTATTTCTTCCGCAAGCGGGAAAGGCATTATGGAGCTAAAAGATGCTTTGTGGGCTTCGTTGAATGCTGAAGCAGTGTAATGTTTCTTAAATAACAAAAATGCTATCTCTGTAAACCGGAGATAGCATTTTTGTTTAGAAAATAATTTACTTTTCATTCATCAGCTGGTCTTTTGCTTTTTGTAATTCCAGCTTCTGAGCCTTTGTTACTATGGGGTAATGAATTTTCAGGTTTTCGAATTCCTGGAGGATAATTTCACTGATAGCTAGCCGCGCGCTCCATTTGTTATCTGCGGGAATAATAAACCATGGTGCTTCATCAGTGCTTGTTTTACTAAGCAATTCTTCATACGCCGACTGATAATCATCCCAGTGCGCACGTTCCTTCAGGTCATCCACCGAAAATTTCCAATTTTTTTTCGGGTCGTCAATCCTTTCAACAAAACGTCTTTTTTGTTCCTCTTTACTCAGATGCAAAAAGAACTTCATAACAATGGTTCCGTTCTCAGCAATATTCTTTTCAAAGCGATTGATTTGCTTCAGTCTCTTAGTCCAAAACTCTTGTGTAATGTTTTTTACAGACACCACTTCCGGTAAGTTTTCACCCAAAATATATTCCGGATGTACTCTTGTTACCAGAACATTTTCATAATGAGAACGATTGAAAATGGCAATCTCTCCTCGGGCAGGCAATTCTTTATAATGCCTCCAGATATAATCGTGATCCAGCTCATTGCTGGATGGTTGCTTAAAACTAAGTACGCGAACGCCCATCGGGTTAAACCCTGTCATCACATGCCGCACTGCCCCATCTTTTCCAGCAGCATCTATCGCCTGCAACACAATCAAAATGCTGTATCTATTATGTGCATACAATTTATCCTGCAAAGCCGACAATTGACTCAGGCTTTCCTTCAATAACTCTTCTCCCTGATCTTTAGTAATACCAAGCGGGCTATACTCGGTATCGTATTTCTTAAGGTTCACTTTTTTCCCTTCTTTGACTTTTAAAGACTGGATATACTTTTTAAATGTTGGGAGAGACATAATATTAATTTTGAGTTGACAGATGACTATTTCTTCTGAAAAGTAAACACATAACAAATAGCAAATTCATAATAATCCGTTTGGGTAAGATTTTCTTTAACCTGGTTCACATGTTTTTCGCGGGATTCTGAACCACCACCCGTAAAAATAAAGAAGGATCGTGGAGTGCTGACTTTTGAGCTCACTTCCGGAAAATTGTCATCGCTCCAGTTAAACAAATAAGCCCCATCGAGCATTGCATATTTGCTTTTCTCAGGGTGAATTTGAGTATAATAAATATAGGTATCCCGACTGGCACAATCAACATACAATTCTTTACCCGTGCCGTTTTTA
>DLGS01000019.1:0-1313 GCA_002482815.1 Bacteroidetes bacterium UBA7688 | reverse complement strand
CTTTACCCGTGCCGTTTTTAGAAAGAATATAATCGAAGCCTGCGGTAATTTCCTGAAAGCTGAAGCGTTCCCTGAACAAACTGTTCATATTGTAATCCTTCAAAATGTACAATCCTGCGAAGGTAATCATCAGGGGCGCAATAGGCGCGGCTTTAAACCTTATTGCCATCAATTGGGCGAAACCATAACCCATCGCCAGCATTGTGAATGGCAAAATAAAAATGGCCACTCTTTCTATGAGCGAAAACTGATTCAGCGCTGCAGCAACCAACGTAATAAAAACCGGGAAACTCAACAGAATGAATTGAGAAACGGATTTGCGCAGTAAAGCCAGATAGCCAATAATTATAAAAATGATGCACATTACCAATGAATACAGATTATAACCGGATGTGTTGTTCAGAATCTCCTTTATCCTAATCCAGTTATGCATCCATTCCTCTTTATTGGATGGCGTTCCAAAAAGAAAATATTCCCGATGATAATTTTGCAGGTAATCAGAATTAATTTGCGTTTTAAGAATCAGTTCATAATAAACGCCAAACTGCGCCAACCAAACCAAACCGATAATCAACAAGGCCGGGAACAAATTCCATTTTTTTTGCAGAACGACTTGTGAGAAATAATAAATACCTACTGTGGCCAGAATAAAGACTGCAGGTTGCGATGCCCAGATGGCAATACTTCCGATGGCAATCCATGTAAAAATGAACTTCCGCTTATTCATCGATAGCAAATCAAACCGCAAAGCCATCAAAACCAACAAAATAGCGATAAAAGCATCCGGTACATACTGCTTTACTTCAGCAGAGTATTTTACCAGGATGGGAGCAAAACACAATAATCCTAATGGGAGCCACAAGCTATTGACAGGCATAACTTTGCGCAGCAATTGCCAATAAATAAAAATTGCACTCACACCAAAAATCAATGCCGGCAAACGCATCGCCTTTTCAGAATAGCCAAAGATATAACTGCATAATTCCAGTGTCCACATATAAAGTGGTGCAGCATATTGCTCGTAGCTCAGTGGTTTGAGCAAACCCAGGAAACCTCTTTCGTATACGTTTCTTACCACATTGGCTTCATCAATGATGAGATTTCTGTTTTGAAAAAACATGAACAAACGATAGGTAATTCCGAGTAAAACAACCAGAATTGCCAGTATGTGAAAGCGATTATTCCATGCTTTTGAGCAAATTGACTTCATTGATATCAGCAGTAAGATTGCTTCAAAGCTAATATTATTTGTACAACCAATAACAGCCGCTTCATCTACCGTTTTTCTATTCGCCCTAAATGAACGTATTTTG
>DLGS01000006.1 GCA_002482815.1 Bacteroidetes bacterium UBA7688 | reverse complement strand
CACGATTATATCACCAGTGAAGAATTGCGTGCCTGCACTACCTGCAATGCCTGTGTTGAAGCCTGCCCGGTAAGTATCAGTCCGCTGGATATTATTGTTGAAGCCCGTCGTTATCTGGTGATGGAAGAAAGTAACAGTCCGCAGGAATGGAACGGTATGTTCAGCAATATTGAAAACAATATGGCTCCATGGAAATTCAGCCCCGAGGAAAGAGATAAATGGGCGGAAGAAATGGCTTAGGTATAATGTTGAATGAGTCATGATTATTGTTTAATTAATTGGTAGATGCAGTCTTTGAATTATGCACGTGTCGTGCGGAAAAAAATGGTGGCAGTTGTGGATTCCCTGAGTTTGGAACAACTCAATCAGATACCTGTGGGTTGCAACAACAATATCGCATGGCATTTGGGTCATTTGGTTGTGAGTTCTCAACTGTTGTGTTATGTACGCACAGGTGTAGATGCTGCACGGTTAGTACCTTTTGCAGAACAATATAGAAACGGAACGAAGCCTGAAGCCCGGATTGAGCAAAGTGAAATTGATGAATTGAAATCATCGTTATTAAAGAGTATTGACGCAATTGAGCAGGATTATCAACAGGGTGTTTTTGGAAAAACAGAAGCTTATACGACACATACTTTTGGCCTGATGTTGCACAATATTGATGATGTACTGGAATGCTGCGCACTTCACGATACCCTGCATCTGGGCAATGTGATGATGATGATAAAGATGCTGACTAAATAACATTATTCAAGATATTTTTAAAGAAAAAATTGACCATGCATATAAAATCAATGGCCGAATATATGGCCGAAGGAACGCAACCGGAAATATTGTTTTGGGTAGGCTGTGCCGGTAGTTTCGACCAGCGCGCACAAAAGATAACCAAAGCCTTTGCTACAATTTTGGATAAAGTAGGTGTGAGTTTTGCTATCCTTGGTAAAGAAGAAATGTGTACCGGTGACCCTGCACGCCGTTCAGGTAATGAATTTTTGTTCCAGATGATGGCTTACAACAATATTCAGGTATTGAATGGATATGGTATTAAGAAAATAGTGACGGCCTGTCCGCATTGTTTTAACGTTTTCAAGAATGAATATCCGGCATTGGGCGGCACATACGAAATCATTCACCACACTACATTTATCAATCAATTGATTGGTGAAGGAAAAATTGTAATGAAGGAGGGTGGTGCATTTAAAGGAAAGAAAATTACCTACCACGATAGTTGTTACCTCGGCCGTGCAAATGGCATTTACGAGGCGCCAAGAGAAGTGCTGGAAGCATTGGACGTTGAACTGGTAGAGATGAAGCGTTGCAAAACAAATGGTCTTTGTTGTGGTGCCGGTGGTGCACAGATGTTTAAGGAAGACGAACCTGGTGCGACACGTATTAATCTTGAAAGATCAAATGAAGCTCTGAACACCGGCGCAAGCGTTATTGCTGCCAATTGCCCGTTCTGCACCACAATGCTGACTGATGGTGTGAAAAATAAAGAGCAGGAAGATAATGTGCAGGTGCTGGATATCGCCGAAATGGTGGTACAAAGTATGGCTGACTAAATTTTATACTGCAATAAAAAAACCGCTCATTGGGCGGTTTTTTTTATTTGATTTATTTAGGTTGTAATAAAGTTCGGAAGGATTCTTTCCAGTCATCTGCACTAAAGAGGGTTTCCAGTTCAGCGAAATTTACCTGGTCTGTTACTTTAGGATATAATTTTTTGCTTGCGCCTAATTTAGCAATGTCCGAATCCAGTTTTTGCAGAAGAAGCTTTGATTGGCTTGTGCTAAAACAATTTTTCTTTGTTGATTCCAGAATAATACCCAGGCGCTCGTCTTCCGTTTTTTTTGCGTTTATGGAATTCATCATTTTCTGAAAATTTACAGCAGTAATATTTCCTGTGCAATCACTGTTTGTTATGGTAGTTGTTGCTGGATTTTCTACAGTACCGGTTTCTATTGTTTGTTCTTTAGTGCTGGTAGCAGTGCTTTTCGGATCATTGTCAAACGTAATATTCTCAATGAATTTTGGTTTTGAACTATCCTCAGCTGGTTTGGCTTCCACCACATCTGTTGCTGTGACAGGCTTTTCTTCTGTTACTGGTGTCGCTTCCTGTTTAACATCCGGCTTCTCTTCCGTAGTTGTTGAAATGGCTAATGCCGGATCAGACGCTGCCGATGCACTCATAATGACAATCGGGAGATGGTCATCGTTAATGTCATTATTGGCCTTCAGGTAGAAATTCTGCTGGATGTCGAATAGTGTAAATTCACCCTCTTTTTTATCCAGGATAAATGCACGTTTCCCGTTTTCAGGAACCATAATATTAAACTGTACAGGAGGATATTCGTTTTGCTGAAATAGAATTTCGACATTCAAGGGGCCTGGGGCAAGTCTTGAAATTAATGCATAATTCTTTCCGTGTCGGGGCATCATTACACCTTCAACTTTAGTGTAAATAGGTGTTTTTTTATCTCCTTGTATATAGAGGTAAGAAAAGCCCTGTGCAAAAGCGCATGCCTGACTTAGTAAAACCAAAATGGTTGTAATCAATAATCTGAATTTCAATCCGGTGTTTTTTATGTTTAAATTATTCCATTTCTATCAAAATAGCACCTTTTTCAACTGCTGTTTTCTCTTCAGCTTTGATTGATTTGATGGTTGCAGTGCCGGTTGCTTTTAAAACGTTCTCCATTTTCATAGCTTCCAGTATCAATAGCCCATCACCTTTGTTGACAACCTGTCCGGGTGTAACCAGTACCTTTAAAATCATTCCCGGCATTGGAGCTTTCAGCGGGGCCGCTTTCTGCAAAGCACTGAGGTTGATGCCCATTTTGTCGAGTAATAAATCGATATCTTCTTTAATGCTTAAAGTATAACGTTGGCCTTCAATCTTGAGGATAATTTCCTTATTTTCTTTATCCAGTTTTTCTATCTGAGCAACATAGCTTTTATTGTCCAGCAATACGCTGATCTGACCATTCGACATCCATTGCACGTCTGCAGGAGCAGCCGCATTGTTAATCATCCATTCTTCACCTTGTTTGTGGATTTCAAATGGCGCAGAGCCATTTACAGTAAGTTGCATCATCAGATTTTGTAGCTAATAGGGTGCAAAAATAAGGCTTTTAAGAATAGGATTTTACTTTATGAATCCGACTTGGGAAGAGTCAATTCTCCTTCCTCTGTCAGGCTAAGGATTTGATTGTCTATCATTGTCCTGATTAAGGCCGTAGTTTGTGCGCTTTCAATGCCTAAACGGAATATGAGCTCATTCAGAGAAAGTGACTGTTCCAGCTTCAGCAGGTGGATAATCGTTGTTGGTAAACTCCTGAAGTCTACATTCTGACTTTTTTTGCCAAGGCAATAATTACAATGCTTGCAATAATCCGGGCTTTTTTCACCAAAATATTCCAGGAGCAGTTTGTTGAAGCATTGATTTTTATTCTGCAGAAACGCAATCATTTTCTCCGACCGGTAGCGATGATTTTCTCTAAGGGTATTGATGCGCTTCTGATCTAAAATAAGGTCCTTGCCAGGTACGCGGTAGTGATGAAAATATAGCTGCGGACCTTCTTTTGTTTGTTCGTATGCAATAATATTCATTCGGTGCAACTGAATTAAAGTACGCTCTACATCTTCTTTTTTCATATTCAGATGCCTTGCCAGAAGGAAAGTATTGACAATGGCCGGATAATGAAAAATCCCGGTGAAGAGTCTGAGCAAGCCTGTGCTCACTAAAGCTTCCATCGGATATCTTGCATTGATGTCGTCCAATACCTGCCGGTCCGCAACAAACTGAACTGTAGCAGGTCTGAACACAGATTCACTGAGTGTCCAAAGGCCTTCCTGGGCCAGTATTCGCAGCGCATGGGTAGCAGGGATGGCCTCTAATTTAAAGTTTAGCAAAAATCGATTCAGGTCAAAATCAAAGTAATCCCTCAGCTCTGTACCGGTTGGTATTTGGAGGAAATCACAAACACATTGATATACTTTTCTCAGGTATTCTGTAGGTGGAAAATATTGTTCTGTGCTGTTCTCCAGTTTTTCAATATCTGAAAAATTGTATAAAGCGATCGCTTCAGATTGCTCCCCGTCACGCCCGGCCCTTCCGGTTTCCTGATAGTAGGCTTCCAAATGTTCCGGCGCGTCAAAATGAATTACAGTGCGTACATCAGGTTTATCAATTCCCATCCCGAAAGCTGTCGTGGCAACAATTACCGGAACCTCATCTTTCATCCAGCTTGCCTGAACCAGGTTTCTCGTTTCTCTTGGCAGACCTGCATGATACGCGGCAGCATTAATATTATTTTGCTTCAAGAGTAAACTCAATTCTTCTGTTCTTCGTCTGCTGCGGCAATAGATGATCCCACATTGTTTGTTTCGCAGAAAATGCTGTATAATAAACTGGTTTTTGTTTTCTGAATATTGGACCAGATAATTAATATTTGCTCTTTCGAAGCTTTTTTTGAAGGTATGTGCATTTTCCAGCTGAAGCTGTTGACGGATATCCGTCAATACTTTTTCCGTTGCACTTGCAGTAAGTGCAATAATTGGTGTGTTTTTCCAAACTTTTCGAATGGAGTTTATTTGTAAATATTCTGGCCGGAAATCGTGCCCCCATTGAGAGATACAATGCGCTTCATCTACGGCAACCAAACTCAGATTAAGGTAGGGTAGTGCATCTTTGAATTGCTTGCTTTGCAGTCTTTCCGGAGATAGATACAGTAGTTTAATTGCGCCCTTTTCTGCTGAATCTAAAATTTCTTCCACCTCATTTTGCTTCAGCCCGCTGCTCAGAAAATCTGCTTCAATACCTTTTTGTTTCAGATGGAAAACCTGGTCCTGCATTAATGAAATCAACGGAGAAACAACAATGGTCAATCCCGGTAGTATTAAAGCCGGAACCTGATAGCACAGTGATTTTCCGCCCCCGGTTGGAAGCAGCGCCACGCAATCATTCCCGCTAAGTACTGTATCAATAATTTCTTCCTGCAAGTCGCGGAATTCATCAAAGCCCCAGTAGGTTTTTAGTATGTTTTTTTTGTTGTTCAAAAGCGATGATTGGAGGCTATTTTATTTTTTCTCTCAATTTTAAAAAGGGTATTTCAATAAACTTGTTTAGCGTGATTGCACTGAGGATTGAAATTAAAATATAAACTATAAAAAATACAATTGACTCGAGCGGTTTTTCTGCGAAGAAAAACTTTTTCATTAAATGCAAAATGATATAGCCGTGTGTAAGGTATAATGAATAGGACAGGATACTTGTTTTAGTGATGAATTGCGCGAATAGTCTGTTTTTAGGATGGCCGACATAACAGGCATAAGGTAGTATCAAAGTAAAGAAAAAAGGATGCAAAGTATACAGGAATGCATCCATCAGAAAGTGATAGGATCTTCCTGTATGATAAAAATTAAAGGACGGATGCGTGCCAACATAGTTCAATCCGCTGATTGTAACAACACCAAGAAGCCCGATGAGAAATAGGCTGGTTTGGTTATTTCGTATCCTCTCTGTATAAAAATGATGCAGGTAAGCCATTAGGATACCCCAGGCAACGGCATCTAAACGAAACAATACAACCTTACGTATTCCTTTATCCAGACTTGGATAAATCGGGTCGAACGCATTGACTATTCTGACCAGAACAAATATTGAAAGATAGACGACAAGCGAAATTATCAAACTTCTTTTTTTGTTCTCTGATTTTCCCGAAAACCAAAAAAGAAAAGGCAAAATTAGGTAGGACCACTCTTCAATACTCAGACTCCATGCCTCTCCAAAGGTAGGTGGGTGTGGTGTCCAAAGGTTTTGGGTGAAAAAAAGGAATGAGAATCCTGTCGATTTCAGGTAGACAAATTTGTTCAGTACATAAACAATTAATAAAACTGTGTAATAAGCAGGAAGCGTTCGCAGCCACCTCATTTTCCAGAAATGAAGAATAGTGCTTTTGTGTAGTGTATCGTTGGTAATAAACTCACGAATCAAAATACTGCCAATCAGAAATCCGCTGAGCACAAAAAATAATTCTACTCCCATCACGCCAAACGGATAAGTCAACGCAATCAGTTTTCCTAATGAATAACCAATAACAGGAACTTGTCTGAGCGGCAATAATATTTCTATGCTATGAGAAATTACAACCATACTGATTGCAATTGCCCTTACCAGATCGAGGCCGAATATTCTTTTTGGCGCGGTATCCAATTAGTAAAAAATGTTTTCCGGGAGATGATGCTCAGCAACTAATCCGGCTGCTTTTGCTTTTGTAAATAATGTATCGATGGAATGAACCCCTGTTTTCCCCAGCTCGGTTGTGAATTCATTTACATACAATTGAATGTGCTGCCTCATTACACTTTCGTCCATTTCCTGCGCATTTTTTTTTACAAAATCACTAAGCTTCGGATAGGATTTCCAGGAAAGCAGCACGCTTTCTTTTATCAGCGCATCTACCTTCGCTATAATGCTTTTCTCAAAACTTCTTTTCATCGCAATTCCTCCAAGGGGAATGGCTGCATTCATCGTGTTTTCCCACCAGTCGCCCAGGTCGATAATTTTATGCAAACCTTTATCCGCATAGGTAAATCGTCCTTCATGAATAATCAGACCTGCATCAAATTTGTCTCCCAGCACTGCCGCTT
The DNA here is from genome assembly GCA_002482815.1 of Bacteroidetes bacterium UBA7688. Taxonomy (GTDB): domain Bacteria; phylum Bacteroidota; class Bacteroidia; order Chitinophagales; family Chitinophagaceae; genus Rurimicrobium. The sequence goes on along the minus strand of DLGS01000006.1, from coordinate 9,811 downwards.
CAATTTCACTGAAAATGAGTTCCGTTTTGTTTTGTGCTGATGGAGCAGCCATGCTCAGTAATAAATTAGCTGTCGTTTTGGCGCCGGGAATTGCAATTGTACATTGGTCTATATCCTCAAATTTGATCGGCTTTTTACTCACCAGCAATGGGCCAACTCCTTTGCCCAATGCACTGCCGGAATGCAATAAGGCATATGGTTTTGCCAGATTGAGATAGGTGCCATAACTGAGCTTTGTTATATCCAGCTTCCCTTCCATCGCCATCTGGTTCAGTGTTTCCACATCTTCCATCACATAGTCGAATGTCAAACCTTTTGTGTCAATTAATCCATTGACCATAGCGTCAAAGATAAAGGTGTCATTAGGACAGGGACTAAAACCAAGTGTGAGTTTCATTATTTATTTATGGGTTGCAAACTGTTTTTGTAAAAAAATATTCAGGTTTTTTATTGCTAAGCCGATCTTCCAGTCCGCCCTGTTGCGCGGTGTTACATAATTCGAAATGGCGCGAATTTGTATAAATGGAATTTCATATTGAAGGCAAGCATAGTGAAATGCAATTCCTTCCATACTTTCAACAGTTGGATTATATCTGTCTTTTCTGCTTTGTATGGAAGCTGCCTGACCGCTCACCGTATTTATACTGATTGCGTTTAGTTTTTGTAATTCTTCGCCAATGGGATATGGTTTTTGGTTAATTAATTTCCCATTCGAAAAAGGAAAGGAATTCATATCCGAAAAACCTAAATCAAAAATATCAATGAAGTTTTCGTTGTCTTCTGCTCCGAAATCACCATATTGTTCTGAATGAATAGCAACGACCGTTCCTAATGGAATGGATGTATCAAAGGAGCCTGCAATACCTGCCTGGATAGCAGCATCGTATTTATTGATTGCCAGTTCTTTCCCAAAGGAAAATGCACTGGCCATCATTCCCGCTCCTGAGATAAAAATCCGGATATTCCATTCCTCATTTTGGAAAAGATTATGATTTACCTGCGGGTAATTTCCACTCAAAAAATGAATAAAAGGGGCTATTTCGGCCTCTGTGGCAGCCGTTATCAATACATTCTTCATTGGATATGCAAGTAAAGACATTTTTGTCAAACGGGCGCAGAACCTTAATTTTGCGGTTCAAATTTATCAAATGGTTTATTTAACGCGTGTGGAGCATTTTAATGCAGCACATAAACTTCAGAATACAGGTTGGACAGATGAACAAAATGTTGCTGTTTTTGGCAAATGTGCCAATGCAAACTGGCATGGTCATAATTATGAATTGCACGTAACAGTAAAAGGCGAGCCCAATCCGGATACAGGCTTTGTATTTAATGCCAAAGAACTGGGAAAGCTGATTAAAGATATAATTGTTGAGCAGGTTGACCATCGTAATCTGAACCTTGATGTGCCTTTTATGAAAGGAAAATTTACCAGTGCTGAAAATCTGATCATGGGTATTTGGGATGAACTAAAACCGCATGTGGAAAAAAATGGTGCACAGTTGCATAAGATGAAACTGAATGAAACACCTAATATCTATGTAGAATATTATGGATAGTCAAAGCTGATACTACTATAAATTACTCCTTGTTGCCTGAGTGGATATTTTGTTCAACTTTTGCAATATAAAACTAAACAAATTGGCTTACAAAAAAATTGAACAATACGATCAGGAAACCACTGATGGCCTGATCCAACACTATTCTTCTGCCATTTCGCTTTTGGGGGAGGATATAAACAGAGAAGGTATCCAGAAGACACCGGAACGTGTGGCTAAAGCCATGCAGTATATTACGCAGGGTTACCAAATGGACGCAAAAGCTATTTTGGATTCTGCTAAATTTCACGAATCATACAGTGAAATGGTTATTGTAAAGGATATTGAATTGTATTCTCTTTGCGAGCACCATATGTTGCCATTTTTTGGAAAGGCGCACGTGGCCTACATCCCGGACGGTATTATTACAGGTCTGAGCAAGATAGCACGGGTTGTAGATTGTTTTGCCCGGAGGTTACAGGTGCAGGAGCGTCTCACACACCAGATTCTGGATGCAATTCAGGAATCATTGAATCCATTAGGAGTGGCAGTCGTAATAGAAGCGCAGCATCTTTGTATGATGATGCGTGGCGTGCAAAAACAAAATAGTGTTACGACAACCTCCGCTTTCAGCGGGGCTTTTGAGCGCAATGAGACACGAAGTGAATTCCTGCGTTTAATTGCTGCTGATCTGAATTAGTTTTTTTCATAAAACCTATTATCTTTGCCGCCCCTTCAGGGGGAAATCCGGAGTTCGGGACGTAGCGCAGCCCGGTAGCGTACAAGCATGGGGTGCTTGGGGTCGCAAGTTCGAATCTTGTCGTCCCGACTTTAAAGACTCATTATCGAAAGATAGTGGGTCTTTTTTTATGGGTGAAAGTCAATAGTAGCAAGGGGATTTCACGATTCATCAAAACGATTATAGCATGTATTATTGCAGCTACAACAGTATTCTAGTAATAAATCCAGTTGGTAAACGCAGGCAATGGTATACTCCCTTCCTTGTCTCAAGCAGAATACAGAAAGGACAAAAACGCAGATGGTATATTGTAGATGAAGTAATCAGCAGCAATGAGGACAAATTGTTTTATCTCATTAATGGCAAGCACTATTCCTACGATCAATTCTCGATTGAGATACAATTTTAGGAGCGACAATGGATAAGGAGTTTGTTGTATTTTCTTTGCCTGGATTATAGAAGATTGTTGAATGCACATCAACATTTTTTTTGGCCTGGCTTTCTTTTGAGACGGTCTAACTCATTAACTTAAAAAAACTTGAAAAGAAATTTTTATTAAAAAACAATTTAGCAAATGTTGTCTCGATAGTTAACAAACTCATAATAGGTCAAAATGGCAATTATTTTTTGGGTTTGTAAGGTTCATTTTTTTGATCCCATTCCCGAGCCTCTTCAAGGCTTGTAGCTTCAAGATAACCTGCAATTCCTGCGTCAAATCCGTATTTCGAAAGGAAACTCTTGTACTGCTGGTGCTGGTAATTAAAAGCTATTTTCTTTCGCAACTCTGTTAGTGTGCAAAGACCTATCTTTTTTCTTTCTTCGTTTATTTTTTTCTCTACATGCGGTGCAAAATATTCTGGGAATAAGATCTCTTCAAATTTTGCTACAAATATTGATAAAGGAAACTGCAATGAATCTTGTTTATAGTAAAGTTTTTTTTCCGAATCAAACTTTGCTTCGGCCAAAGGCGCATAAACAGTGGGATGAAGAGACAAATCAAAAATTGACTGAAACATCAGGGTATCGAATAAATCTCCCTTGTTTTTCTGCTGTAAATGGTGTAGTAATATTAGATGGTAGGGAGGGGTATTGTAAAAATTTCCGATCAAGTCTTCATCAGGTAATGTATTGCCATTGGTTATAAATAATTGGTATAAAAAATTTGCATTGATTGAATCTACTTTTAAAACTGAATCTGTCATATAATTCCCGTCTTTATTGAGCTTGCTAAAATAAGCTCTTACAGACTGGTCTTTTTCAGACATTTTTGTAAATTCTCTCCTTAGTGGGTGCCTGTATTTTGATGTATCATTTGGGTATTGTTTAATCCAGTTGGTAATGTAAGAAGAGTCCTTACTTTTTAAATAAAATTGAAGGGCTTCTAATTGAATACCTCTTGATAATAACATTTTAAAATACTTTTCCGCAATCGCATATTTATGCAAATCCAATGCACAATTAAGTGCATTATTTAAATCAGTGCTGTATGGTTTGCCAGTCAACTCAAAAGCCTTTTCGTATAAGTTGTTTGCTGAGGATATATCGGAATCACAAATAGCTATTTCCGCATTATTTACATAGTCGTAGTATTTTAATGCTTTTTGTTTCTGCTGGCCAAAGAGATTAAAAGTAATTAAAAAAATAAGCGTTGTTAAAAGTGACGATTTCATATGATTATTAGAATTAATTATACCATTGAAAGAAAGGTTTTTCCTTTGTTTCAATGGTAAAATAGTGATTATTTTTGAATACGATAATCTTTTTAAAAGATAGTGTTTTTTGCTCATAAGGATGAAGAAACAAATCTGGCACTGGAAGGACAGCTTTTAAGCTTAAGAATTAAACTCTGACAGAAATAAAAGAAAAAGCTCTTACAGCTTTGTACGCCGTTTCCAATTCTGTCATATTGACGTTTCTTTTTATATTGATTCTATTAACCATTTTGTATTTCATCTAGCTTTTAATCTGAAAGAAAAAGTTTTTTACCTCAATTTAGTGTACTCTGGTATAGAGTGGTATTTTATGGTGATTTCAATATGAATATTAATTGATTATTAATGGTAGTGTACTAAAACTTGCTACCTTTTTTATTTTTAGAATTCCAGCCAATTTAATTTAAAATGGAAGAGTTCTTTACACATCTCGTTGTTATTACTTTATTTGTAGTGTTTGCAACCTTAATCTGTGTAATTATACAATGCAGGGAATGCTCAATCAGCAAATATTCAATAGTATATCTTTCCGGTTTTTTACTAATGAAAATAAAAAAAACCGCGATTGCGGTCTTTTATGCATATGCAGTTAGTGAATAGTGAGCGTTATTCTCTATAATGATACAGGAATAAATTTGATTTTTAATTTTTTCTAATTGTTATTAATTCAAGTTGCTGTGAAAAAAATCTAATTCTTAAGGGCGCCTTTTTTATTGCTTACTCTTACATTTATTTTTAACATCCCTCTGCTAGCTTTGCGCACGTTCTATATCTTGCCAGACTCCGTATACTGTCTAAAATTCATCTAATTACTGAAAATTTTCTGAATTGCAAGGGATTGAAGCTTTATTAAAAATATTTCCAGAAATACTTGCTTCAAAAATTATCAAACTATAAATTCGATTTCAAGTTTTGAATTCCTAGAAGAAATTGAAACACTCTTTAGGAAAGTTATTGTAATTATTAGTGACAAGATTAAGTAAGTCTTAATTAAGTAATTGAATTGTTATAACTAAAAGCATTCTTATGACCGTATATAAAATTGAACTTTGGGTAATTTCATTGTTCGTGCTTTTCTGTTCCTGTAAAAAAAGTTATACCCCTCCGCCTTCCGCAGTTCCGGAAGGAATATACCAGGGATATGATAGCGCACTTTATGTCCACGATATTTATGGACAGCAATTGATTGGTGCTTGCCTTGATGTAAAAAGAATAGATGGTAATCTCTATTTTTATGATGTGCAGTTAGAACATACAGGTGAAAATACTTACAAGTTCGACTATACTACAATGACCCACTTTGGAATTGGTGAAGAAAGTGTAATTTATCCAATCCGGAAAATGGGTGTGTTTAAGTTCTCATACAACCATTTAATAGTCTATTACAGCGTAGGAATTACAGGTCAGCCAATGTCAGAATATAAGTTTAATGGTTGGAGATAATTAACGATGCACTAAAACGGACATAAGTTTCGCCCTTGATGGTTTTGAGGTGCGGCCTTGAAGATAATTTACAAGTATAATATTATGAAAGCGGAGCGAAATATTTTCCTCCGCTTTTGTAATTATTCTTTGAAAGTAAAATTTTGAAATTTGTAAATGACTAATGTGTTATTTTCTTTTCTCAACCTAATCTAAATGAAAAGGGAGACCCTGACGGAAGGTTCAGCTGAGCAACAAACACCAATTCTACTACCATAACACACACTAAACGCACTTAAAACTCTGAAATCATTTAGCAAAGTACAAGCGCTTGGGGTCGCAAGTTCGAATCTTGTCGTCCCGTAATAAGGATTTTTAAATAAATTAAGGTTGCCGGAGTGTATTCCGATTTTAGATTCAGCAAAGTGAATTTTGTTTTTCAAAACGCTTAGTTATGTACTTTTACAAACTGGCTTTTTCTCCATCTATTTCAATACTTATTGAGCAACATCTTTAAAGTATGACATTGTTTTTATGAATATAAAAGTATTTCTAACTCAATTTTCTCCAATCTTATTGAGCTCTGCAAGGAAATTCCAACAAATAATGTGCGCTTGGTTGCTTGTATTATTTTGCTTAACGTTTGTAGAGTTTTTTTTCTGCGATGTTTTCAAATCATTTCCGGAAGAAAGCCTCTTATTGATTGGATTGGCACTCTTCAATAATTTAATATTTTGGCTGAAAACATGGCTGTTTTTTTTACCTGTATTTACAGCCTTGTTCTTTTTTCGGCCAAGCATTGCAAAAACCAGTTTAATAATTCTCCTTTCATTATTGGCTGCTCTACATCTTGCTTTGGTTGTATATTTCAGCACCACATTGGTTCCTTTAGGTGCAGACATTTTTGGTTATTCCATTGCTGATGTCAAACAGACAATTGGTGCATCTTCCGTTTTAAATCTTCCGGTTATTTCAGTGATAATAATAATACTGACTTTAAGCATTGTTACTTTTATTTTTATACCTCCCCGAATAGGCGCAAATCAAAAAGTAGCCTTGGTAATTACCATTGCCAGTCTGGCAACACTTAGCAATGCGCTTAAACAGAATAGTGTGCCGCTGAACAGTGAATATGAAAATAGTATTGTCCTTCATAAATCTGATTATTTCTTTTCAACCGGGTTTAATTACTTCTTCCCCAAAAACGTTGAATTAGATATCTACGCAGATAGTTATATTCTGCAGTATGAAGGAAGTGACACTTCAATTTCTTCATTCGTTTTCCCTGATGAAATACACTATCCATTTTTCCATACCAATGAAGCTCCTGATGTATTAACGCCATTTTTCAAGCCTATTGAAAAAACACCCAATATTGTTTTTCTGTTGGTAGAGGGATTAGGTCGTGCATTCACGAATGAAGGCGCTTATCTTGGAAACTTTACTCCTTTTTTGGATTCGCTTTCAGGTAAAAGCTTATACTGGAAAAATTTTCTGAGTAACGGAGGCCGGACATTTGGCGTGTTGCCGTTTGTATTTGGCTCAATGCCTTTTGGTAAAAACGGAATCTGGGAACTTAATGATCAACTACCTAATCACCTTTCCCTGTATAGTTTACTGAGGTATAACGGATTTCAAACCTCATTTTATTACGGTGGAAATGCGGGATTTGATAACATGAAACTGTTCTTACAGCGAAATGCGGTAAATGAAATAAATGACCTTGCTTCCATTCCTCCTACTTATGAAAAATTGCCTGCGAAAGCCAACGGGTTTTCATGGGGATATGCTGATGACCAGGTTTATAGTTATTTCCTTAAAAACAATAAAAGTGCAAATGCAGTGCAGCCATCATTGAGTGTCCTGTTAACCGTGGCCACACATGATCCCTTTTTAATCCAGAACCAAAGTAAGTATCTGGATGCTTTTGAGCAGCGCATGGATTACCTGGGTTTTAATGAAGCAAAAAAATCATCTTATCGTGTTTTCCGGCAGCAGTATTCAACCATCTTATATGCAGACCATGCTATCGGGGATTTTTTCAGAGCATATGAAAAGAGGGCCGATTACAGTAACACTATCTTTATCATTACCGGAGACCATCGCATGCCCGAAATTCCGTTAAGAAGCAAGATAGATCGTTTCCATGTTCCTCTATTAATCTATTCACCACTCCTTAAACGTACCGCGCAAATAGAATCAATTTCGACTCATTTAGATATAGTGCCAAGTTTATTGGCATTTTTAAAGAAAAATACCACGATGAAATTACCTGCTACGGGAAGCTGGATAGGTAGTGGCTTAGATACAGTGAGGTCATTTAGAAATATCCACAGCTATCCTTTAATTCAGACAAAAACCGCAATGATAGACTTTGTGCAAGGGACATATCACCTTAACGATAATCAGTTATTTCAACTCAACCGGGATCTTGAAGAAATACCTGTAAAAAATGATGCTAAACTAAGTGAATTGACTTCTTCGTTTAATTATTTTAAAAACAAGATGGAGAAACTAAGCAAGGAAGGAAAGTTGCTCCCGGATTCACTTTTTCAACAATATAAAATCCATTAATCCTTTATTTGTTTAGCTTCCTGGTGCTTTAAAATGTTAGTCATCAACGGTCTGTAAAAGTTCCAGAAAAAACTATTTCTTTCCATTGGGTCTGTGGTGTTATAAAACAAAAATTTAAACAAACCAATTCCTTTGAAATAGGAGCTGGTAAGGCTGATTGGATTATCACAAAAATCGCCCGAAAAATAGTAGAATTCAGGTTGCTGGCTGTTTTGCCGAATGACAGCAGGAAATGAGAAAGGTATTCCATGTTTTTTTAGCTCGATTTTACCCCGATCATTAAGGTCCAGGTTAAATGCTGCTATTATCTCATTTTTTTGTTCGTCAGGCAAAATGATGTCAAACCAGAAAGGGTACTTCATCTTTTCTGGTAATTTCAGAGATTTCTGTCCGTGGTCTGTGCTTACGATAACAGGCATTGCATCATTCAAAGAAACGGAATCTTCCAGGATTACAATTTGATCGAGGTCATTTACAAATACAATGCCTGCTTTTTTAAATGTCCATTGATCCCCATTTTTGGCTTTATAATTTTTGATCATCCAAACCGGCAATTCTTTATTTATCAGGGTATCCAAACTGCTGAAATATCTGGCAGTCCAACCACTCCATTTCATTCCGAATAGTGATTCGAATTGATTGCGGTTCTCTTCGCTGGTGGGAGAGCCAATCGTATTGAATTCTGCGATTACAAGCTTGTGCTTGTCTTTCATCTTTTTCAGAAATTCAAGATCACTGGTACTTAATCCCCCATACAATATCCCTGAGGCCTTTTGATCATCTCTTTGTTGATACCATTCCTGCTTGTAGATTCCATAAGTATCTGTAAAGTAAGCTACATCTGCATCTTCGCTTAGTTGTTCAATTTGTGAAGCTGAAAATCGTTCCAGTCCTCTTATACTGAATTTTTCATTTTCTTTCGGGAAAAATCCATAATAGTCTCTTGTAATCCTGTACCTTTCTCTATGGTTTTTGCTGTATTTCTGATAGTTCAAAATCCAATTTAATGAAACGTGTTCCTGGTTGCGTTTATCCAAAACGGTTTTATCAACTATAGCGATAACCATTTTTTTATTAGTGCTTATCAGCCATAGTATCCACATAAACAGAGGGATGCAGAGCGTGATTCCTGCAACTATTTTCAGTGTCTTTAATTTCATAATTCCTAAAACCTTCTTATAAATCCAATACTTAGTGAAAACTGGTTCCCTTTAGTGTCTGTAAAATATTCCTGATTTTCGAGGGCAACTTTCAGGTTGATTACGTTTAGGGTTTTGACTGACTTTCGAAAACCCAGGGCAATTCCGTTGGATTTTAATTTATAGTTGACTGCATTAACCAGGATATTATTGCGTCTTTCATCCGGAGACAAGCCTGTACTCAATCCCAAGCTTAAATAATCGTCAGCACCTCCCAGATAATAACGGGTATTGAAGCCAAAAGATTGTGATAAGGTGTATTCGGAAGGAGTAAGGTACGCACGCAGATTAAACCAGAAGTTCCTGTAGTATTTTCCAACAGCGGCCGTGTAAATCCATGTATTTTCACTAAACCTGAGATAGCGAAAACCGCCTTCAATTTCAAAACCAGCGGGCAGATTAGCATATAATGAGAGCCCCGCTCTATACCTGGGGAAAATACCAAGGTTTGGCGAATAGCCGATATTCATATAAGCTTGCAGGTTCTTGGCTAGATGAGGATAAGCATCCAGCTCAAATTGCAAACCATCACTGTTAAACCGATTGGCATAGTTGACACGGCCAATAACAGGGCCCAGGCTTGTTTGTCTTCCGTAATCAATACTCAGCAGATGCCAAGGATCCTTA
>DLGS01000278.1 GCA_002482815.1 Bacteroidetes bacterium UBA7688 | reverse complement strand
TCCTCAGAAATAGCATTGGGAATTCCACCGATACAATCACGGTAAATGGAGAGCCGGATCCGGTACATATTGCCCCCAAGACAAGTATAGGTCACTTCTCCCCCTACAATATGTGAAGCAAAGCTATCCGCAACCTCACTTAAAAACAGAGAGGCTAACAGTAACAAGGTCTTCAATATACGGTGGTTCCAAATCATTGTTTATGTCTTATTTCGCGACCAACAATAAGCAGCAAAATCAAGTAAATCTACATTTAATTCCCGGGAATTTTCAAGCATGGCCATATGCCCGGCATTTTCATATACCCTTACAAAGTTAACGTTTGCCAGAATCTCTCCTGCTAATTCTTTTGTAATATTTGCAATAGAATCTTTTTTGCCGATAATGGTCTGAATCGGAAATTCAGCATTTTTTGTGATGCCGGTGGTTTCCCTTCTCTCCATAATGGCTTTATAAAAAGCTGCAAGGCTTTCATCGTTTACCTGAACAGATTCATTCAATTGACGCTCAACAATTTCGGGATTACTTTCTAAAAACGCAGGTGCAAACAAGGCTGGAACCATTTTTTTTAGAAAAAGGCGTTTACCTCCTTGTTGTAAAATGGTGACTGTTTTCCGGCGTCCTTCTGCCCTTGCTTCATCATCCGGCAATGGAGAAGAGTGAACTAATGATAAACCAACCAGCTTTTCAGGATAGCGGGATGCAAATTCCAAACCCATATATCCCCCCATGGAATGACCTATGTATAAAACTTTACTCAGATTTTCATGAACCAGTATATCATTAAAGCTTTCGGCTAATAATGAAGTTGATGTTTCTCCGTCCTTTAACCAAATCTCTTCCTTTCCAAAAAAATCAGGCAGAATGACTGTATACTTTTCTGCCAAAACGGGAACTACAAATCGCCACAATTCGGCATTAGCCGGGAAACCGTGTACCAGCAGAATGGCTGGTCCGGCACCAGTTTTATAATATACTATTTCATCAAAAGTTTTATTCAGTAACTGCTTTTTTTCCATCAATATCCTTTTTATACTTTCTGTAATTGCTGCTGAAGATAAGTAATAACATTGCCAGGACAGCTATCATCTCAGGTAGTAATAATTGCTGAATACCCAGCAGGTGCAAAAGCAGTGATACAAAAATGAGGACAATCGCTATCATAGCATATTTATACTGCTTCTTTTTGAAAGCAAAATACAAGTTGGTCGGTAATGCCCAAAGCAAATTGTAATTGTTTGCACAGTTTTGATGGTCGGTTCCCAGCCACATTACAATAATCAATACACCTAAAAGACCGGTTACCACCAAAATGAAATTAGACAGGAAAAGACCCAACAATCTGAGTTTAGGAACAAACAGTCCTGCAGCGAGCAAAATCAACATTCCATATAAGACAATAAGAACACTGTAATCAGATGATGCTGCTTTTCGCTGTTCTTTTACAATCAGTTCGGCTTTCGAAACAAATCGATTTCCATCCAGTGTAGCGCCGCCTACTGCATCTCTGAGATAATCAGGCAGAAACATAATTTGGCTATTGCTCATTTTTACATCAATCTTACTCCCTAATAAAATATTGATACCGAATCTTTCCCAGACATTGCGTGCCAGGTATTGATTTATAATATCCCGGAAGGAAAGAGATTTTTGGTCAGGTAATACATTGGGATATTGAAATGCTTTACCATGAGTCTGCGTAAAAATATCCCTGATGCGTGTAGCGCAATTATCAAAAAAGAAGTCATACTTGTACGCCCGGTTTTCAGGCAAAAGGTTTATCAGCAAATAATCCTGTATTTTTCTTTTATCCGCTTCGCTGCTAATCAAAACCTGTTCTTCAATCCATCTTCCTTCTGATTGATACAAGTCTACAAAATCGCTGTAACGCTCCTCAGAAAGATAATAAAGCAATTTTCCTTTCATAAACTGCAACTCAAAATCCTCCCCATACTCAAAAGTTCCATAATTATAGACAATATCTGTTTCGGCAGCAGTATCTACAATTCGCACTGCGGTATGACCAAATACACTATATATTTCATCTCCTGTTCCACATGTGAGGAGGCTTACCTGAATTCCTTTTCTTACAACACTATCTTGTGCTGAACCATTGACAGAAAAAGTAAGATGTATTGTAAAAGACAGGAAGAGGAGAAAAAAAATCTTTTTCAAAGCGGCTTGAATTTATTTGCGGGTAAAATTATTGTCTTTAAAGCAATCTACCTTATTTCATTTTAACAAAAAAAATAGCCATCACAAATGTGATGGCTATTAGAATTATAAAATAAGGACCGATTAGTGTTTCACAGTCACAGACACTGTTCCAGTTTTACCTTTTGCATCACGAACCACAACGAAGTAGTTGCCGTTTGCCAATTGGTTCAGGTCAAGTGTTTGTTTATTTTGATTTTCGATCAACGTATGCATTACTTTTTGCCCTGTCAATGTAAAGACATCAACATCAGCATTAACTATTTCTGAACCCCAGTCTAGTGTCAACATTCCTGAAGTTGGATTTGGATAAATTTTCACCTCATTCATATTATATGGACTGATACCCAGCAGAGAAACATTCAGGATGTTTGAAGGTTGTCCGCTGCAACCGCCATTCACAATAACTGCATAGTAATTACCTTGTTTGGTTGGGTGGTAAGTAGAACCTGTAGCACCAGGAATAATACCGTCCGGACCATACCACTGAATTCCTGATGATACACTTGAAACAAGCATTGTACCAATCAGTGAGATAATCGGAGAACCTGGTGTTGCTTTACGATCAAATACTACAGGCCCCCACATCAATGAATCCACGGTATTACAGCTTCCCATTGAAGTAAACATTTTACAAGTCAATGTATCACCATCTGTGAATGAATAGCTACCGAATACATTTCCGTAAGCTGCAATTGCTCCATTTATATACCAAACAACAAGTGGACTTCCTCCTGCTTCTGTTGCTGTAGCTGTGTATTCCAATAATGAATCAAGGCAACCAGGGTTAGATCCTTTACTTAATACTACAGATAAGGTTGGAACTGTGCGTGCTGTTCTGGTAACGTAAATTTTATTTGACCACGAAGTATCTCCAGTACCTGGCACGATACAAGGATGATTGGATATCACTCTGCACCAAACACTATCACCCGAGTAAAGATATGTTTCAGTGTAAGAGGCCAAAGTAGCGCCCGGAACAAGTACATTATTTCTATACCATTGGTATTTTGGAGAAGAACCACCATTTACAGAAGTAGCCGTCATGGTAATTGAAGTACTATCGCAGGAAGGAATTGTTCCAGAAGTAACTGCTATGCTTGCTGCAGGTACCACAGTTGAGAATGCAATTGTTATTGTATCTGAATTTACAGGCGTTGTAGAACAGGTAGAATTTGGCGTAACATAGCACCATACTCTGTCGCCGGCAGCCAATGAGCTGGTGGCGAAAGTATCTACATTAAATCCAACTGCTGAACCATTCACTCTCCACGAGTAAATTGGTGCAGATCCACCACCACTTACATTCACTTTGAAGACCAGATTTTGTCCGGCACAACCAGGGTTAGTACCTGTTTTCAGGCTATTAGTGGCTACTGCCAATGCTGTGCTCGATACTCTCAGTACGATTGGTTTTGATTCAAAACTGTCAGGGCCACAGGCGCTGGTGTAATAAATTTTGTTTGTAATAACATCGTTGTCAGCCAGAGTAGAAGAAGTGAATGTGCTTGTAGTAACTGCTGTAGGATTTCCGTTTACAAACCAACGGAAAGTTGGAGTACCTGTTTCCGGAGTAGCTGTGAAGGTCACAGAACTTCCTGTACAGGAAGGATTGGTACCCGCTGTTTGAGCAATAGCCACTGTATCTGTACCTGAAGCACCGCGAACAAAAATACCATAATCTTCTGCCTGAGCATTGTTGATATAAGTTCCGCAAGCCATATCAGTAATTGTTGCACTATTCAAGGCCGCAACAACACGCATACGCAACCAGGTACAAGTAGTGGCAGTCGTTGGAATGGTAATACTTCCCGTATGATCAACAGGTCCGGTTGTTGCCCCTACATTACTGAAAACTTCCTCACCGGCATCAGCAAAATCTCCATCATTATTATAATCAATAAACACTTTTACTTTTTGACGTTGAACATTGGTAGTAACGGTAATTGGATACGCTGAACCTCCGTTCACATAAGCTTGCTGAGTATAAGCATGATCTACATAAGCAGTTCCTTCATCGCTGATATCGCCGGTGTAAACAACATTCCCATTAAATTCCACAACAACAGGTCCGACATTTGCTGTTGTACCTGAATAAGTAGGCATACAAGGTGTAACGGTCAGACCGGTTGGCGCAACCAAACCCATTGATGTTTTCATTGCAACCCTATCATTATTTAATACATCCATTACACGAGCACGTTGACCCGCTGTAAAACGGTCCGGACCATATACACTACCTGAATAGGAATAATCGCAATTGGTGTAGTCCATCACGTTGTATTTTACACCATTGTAGGAGGAACCGGTACAAGGATTAATATCTGTAGGAGGGCACCAACCGGGCCAGTGATTGGAACCATAAGCGGGTTCTGTGTCGCATACCATATCGCCATCTGCTGTACAATCTGTGTTTAAAGGGCAAGTTGCAGAACCTCCATCTCCCTGAAAAGTATGCAACAAGTTAAATGCGTGACCAAATTCATGCGCTACAGTTGTACTACCTGATCTAACCTGAGAAGCAACAACAACCATTCCGTCAACAGTAGGAAAATAAGGCAAATACGCAAAACCTGCTATTCCACCGGTTGAATACAAATCATTACCATCAATTTTATTGACAACATAAACATTATAATAATCTGACGGATTCCATCTGCTAAGAACCATAGCCTGAGCTGTGGTAATACCCGATCCACTGGAGCGTTTTACGCCAAAAGAAGTGTAGGTCGACCCATATGTTGTTGAACCATTTATTCTAACTATACCATTTGTGGCTACACCGGCTGGTGTTCTTTTAGCCAATACAAATTTCAATGGAATACGGCAACCACCACCACTTGTGCCGGTAGTCGTATCCGGGAATGGGAACTCAGCTGCATAGTTTTTGTTCATATAATCAATCATCTGACCAATTTTGGTACTGTCGATATTATACAAAGCAGTTGAACTTACTGCTTCCCCTGTATGAATGACGTGAACAACCATTGGAATTTCATATACATACCCCTTTGAAGTGTATGTAAGCAAAGCCGTAGACATCAATTTGGCGTATTTTACCCAACGGTTGTTGTTTGCCCTTACTTTGGCTTCATATTTGTGGTCGGTGCGCAGCATCTCCTGGTGCAAATCGTCAAATCCGCAGGGATTAGCGCTTTGAGCAAAAGAAGTAATACTTAATAAAAGCATTACAGCTGAAAAAAGGGTTAATTTTTTCATCATATTGTTTGTTTAAAATTTTTCCGTGTTAAGACGATGGTAAAAATAAGCTTTCCTTGGCATATTTTTCATTTTTTTGGCCTGATTATTAATTCTCCATTCGTATAAGATTATTTTTCAGCCGTATACAGGCTGGTAATCCCAAAGGTAAGCGGGCGCGCCGTGGCATTTTTAAAACCACATTCCTCCAGTATTTTACAGAAATCCTGCCCTTCCGGAAAAGCCATTACCGATTCGGGCAGATAGGTGTATGCTGTACTATGTTTCGATACCATTTTACCGAACAGTGGCAGCATATATTTAAAGTAAAAGGAGAAAACCTGTTTTACGGGAAAATGCTTCGGTTGAGAAAATTCAAGTATCGCTACCCTACCTCCAGCCCTTGTCACCCGGCTCATTTCGGCAAGACCTTTGTGCAAGTCCTGAAAATTGCGGGTGCCATAAGCACAGAGAACCGCATCAAAATGTCCGTCTGCATAAGGCAAGGCTTCGCTGTCGGCCACAATCATTTCTATCCTTTGCGAAAGATTTTTATCAGAAATTTTTACTTTGCCCACTTCCAGCATTTGCGCCGCAATATCAATACCTATGACGGTGCTGTCCGTTATCTTTTTTGCAGCCGCAATAGCAAGGTCACCTGTGCCTGTAGCCACATCCAGTATTTTTTTTGGTGAAATTCCTTCTATGCTTTTTATCGCTTTTGTTCGCCAGCCTTTGTCTATACCAAGCGACAAAAGATGGTTCAGAAAATCATATTTGCCGGCTATATTATTGAACATCTCGGCTACTTGCTCTTTCTTGCTTAATTTTGACGACGCGTCGGGGACAATGGAGTTGTGTTTCATATAAAAAGAAGGCCCGCTACACACGAGCCGCGCAAAAATACAGTACAAACAATCTTATGGAGATAAAAGCCGCAAAATATTTAATCAGTAATGTAGATGTTGCTGCCTGCCCCAAGCCGGACAAGCCGGAGTTTGCCTTTATCGGCCGCTCCAACGTGGGCAAATCTTCGCTCATCAATATGCTGACCGACAACAACAAGATGGCCAAAACATCAGGCAGCCCGGGAAAAACACAGCACATCAATCACTTCCTGATCAACTACGATTGGTATCTGGTCGATTTGCCGGGCTATGGTTATGCCAAAGTATCGCGCAGTCAGCGGAAGGAATTCGGACAAATGATATCCAAATACCTGCAGGAACGCGAAAATCTGATGTGCGTGTTTGTGTTGATAGACAGCCGCTTGAAACCTCAGGCCATCGACCTTGACTTTCTGCGTCAGCTGGGCGAATGGGGCATTCCTTTCAATGTTGTGTTTACCAAAGCAGACAAAAACACCCAGTCGGAAACCGCCCGCAATGCAAAGAACTTTATCAATAAAATGAAAGAAGAGTGGGAATATATTCCCCGCAGCTTTGTTACCAGCGCTGTAAAATACCTCGGCCGGAAAGATATGCTCAACTATATCGGCGAGCTGATAGATGTTTACTACAAAGGAGACGAGGAAATTGAATAATCAATATTTGCACCTGTTTACCCGATTACCTTTTTCAACTAATTACCTTCATTAACTATTTAACTAAAAAAGTGCGCAGTCAGTTTTTACCCAAAATATCCCTCAGCGAATTGATGAAGCTGCAGGAACAAAACGAAACAGAAGCCATCTTCGAGCAACTGGTGTTGCCGCTTCATGAAGAGCTTTATAAAAAACAGGATTTTAGTTTTATTGAGACCCTTTCTCCCGGACAGGAACTGCTCATCCGTTACGATTATGTGCGGATGCAGGTCTTGCAGGGCGGTTTTATCCAGCTGATACAGAACGGCTATATCAATCTTTTGCTGGCCATGCCTGAAATGCTCACCCAGGTAGGAGCGCCTGAGATGGCGCAATTACTGGATGATGTATTGAAAGTATATACCCTCAATGCAGATGACCTGGGCAAAGAAACCAGTGTAGAAGAATTTGCCAAACTGTATGAAGAATTCAAGGAGTTTGAAGGCCTTGATGCACATTTCACAGCGCTGAATCCCAAAACGGAGCAGGCTATCGTAGCCTACGCCCTGCGCTTCCCCGATGAGTTTATTGATTTGTAGCTGGCAGAAAAGCATCAGAAATCAGCTTTGCGTTACTGAAGCAAGGCCTGATACAGACGATTCCTTTGGCTTAATTTTTACACAACCACGCAACAGAAGCACGGTTTTATAATTGTAACTTCGTTGCCTTATTTTTCAAGACTTATCATGGCAAAAAAGACAGAAGCAAAATGCAGCATTTGCGGCAGACCAGAAAAAGAAGTGAATATACTCTTTACCGGTATGGACGGCAGTATATGCGATGCCTGCATTGAGAATGCATACCACGTGCTGAAACAAACGATGGGTGAAGAGGAAGGAAGTACTAAACCTGCAAAGAAATCACAGAACGACCTGCTGAAACACAAGCTTTACAAACCAACTGAAATCAAGGCTTTCCTGGACCAATACGTTATCGGGCAGGACGAAGCTAAAAAGGTGATGGCAGTGGCAATGTATAATCACTACAAACGCCTGATGAACCCTCCCCAGGATGATGTGGAGATTGAAAAATCAAACATCATTATGGTGGGCGAAACCGGCACCGGCAAAACCTTGCTGGCAAAAACACTTGCCCGTTTATTGCAATTGCCGTTTACAGTGGTGGATGCAACGGTATTTACCCAGGCGGGTTATGTAGGCGAAGATGTGGAAAGTATCCTGTCGCGCCTGCTGCAAAGCTGCAACTATGATGTGGCTGCTGCCGAAAGAGGGATTGTATTTATTGACGAAATAGACAAAGTGGGCCGCAAAGGCGACAACCCTTCCATCAC
>DLGS01000451.1 GCA_002482815.1 Bacteroidetes bacterium UBA7688 | reverse complement strand
ATTACAATAAATAATAGGATTATCAGGCAAACGATTGTCAGTAATCACAATACCGTTACCTGAGCCTTCCATTGCCTGAAGGAAAATATCCGAATTGACTTCCAAAAGCCCTGCAATTATAGTTTCTCTGTTTTCCATGATAATTTTAATAACAACATAAAGGGGCTAAATGATTGCTTGATAAGTGAAATACGTCAATTTTATTTTTTTTTAATTCAGACTTTCTGAATCCAGGCTATTTCTACAGTGCTCGTTCAGCACCGATAAGTCCGCATAGCAAATGCATTGATGCAGGCTCAAAAATCCCTCTCCGATATTGATATGATGCAAATAATTAAATTCGGCAAACGCCAGGCGTTCCGATAACAATTGATAAATGATATTCATTATTTTTGCTGATTCAGGTTGCAATGATATTGCTTAAAGACGTCCGAACCAGTTTATGACGACACTTAAGGGTGTACGATTAGAATAGAGCACTAAGGTAGAAAAAGTTTCGGGATTAAGCACATCTAAAATTTGACGAGTAAGATTAGTGATGATGATGCAGTGATAATAACTCCATAACAAACAATACTTATCTTTCACCTGTTCAAAACTAAGGTATGAAAATAGCAACTTACAATGTAAACGGAATAAATGGACGACTACCGGTACTGTTACGCTGGTTAAATGAAACACAACCAGATGTCGTTTGTCTGCAAGAGCTCAAAGCACCACAAGAAAAATTCCCTCTACAAGCCATTGAAGAGGCTGGATATTATGCGATTTGGCATGGGCAAAAAAGTTGGAATGGTGTAGCAATTTTGTCGAAAGATCCAACAATGAAAGAAATACAACGAGGACTTGCAGGTGACGATGAGGATCTACAAAGCAGGTATCTTGAAGTATTTGTTCACGACCTGTTAATTTGCTGCTTGTATTTGCCTAACGGAAATCCTGCACCTGGGCCAAAATTCGATTATAAATTGAGGTGGTTTGAACGGTTACAGCAACACGCAAAAATGCTTATTGATAAAAAAGTTCCAGCTTTATTGATAGGTGATTTTAATGTGATGCCTACCGAACTGGACGTTTACAAACCAGAACGTTGGGTTGATGATGCCTTATTTAGGCCAGAAACCAGAGCAGCTTTCCACCAACTGATTTCGCAAGGTTGGATAGATGCCATAAGAACACTTTATCCTGAACAGAAAATTTATACATTTTGGGACTACTTTAGGAATGCTTATGGCAGAGATGCTGGGCTACGCATTGACCACTTTTTGCTTAGTCCGCCAGTGAAAGATAGACTTAAAGCTGCTAGCGTAGACAAACATGTACGTGGCTGGGAGAAAACGAGTGACCACGCTCCCGTTTGGATTGAACTTAGCAAATGATTAGATGAAAACTAGCACTGGAATTTTACTTTACCGAACTATTGGAACGCAACTACAGGTTTTTTTGGTGCACCCTGGTGGTCCATTTTGGAAGAACAAAGACGAAGGCGCTTGGTCGATCCCAAAAGGAGAATTTGAAATGGGAGAAAATCCATTAGATGCTGCCAAGCGTGAATTTGAAGAAGAAACCGGACAAAAAGTTGATGGTTATTTCATCCCGCTAGAGCCAGTGAAATTAAAATCAGGTAAGGTAATTTATGCTTGGGCTGTGGAAGGTGATATTGATGCAAACCACATTAATAGCAACCTCATCGAAATCCCCTGGCCACCCAAAAGCGGAAAGATCCTGCAAGTACCAGAAGTGGATCGTGGTGAATGGTTTGATGAAGCGACAGCGATGACTAAAATTAATTCGGCTCAAGCTAAATTAGTGGAACAATTGGCTAAAATGATTGAAAAAGCTTAGTGAAAAAGACCACCTACATAATTGATTACCCGTCTGAAAAAAGACGGTCTTTTTTTAATTACGTACCTTATACTACCCACCAAAACAGATGACTTTTTCGACTGATATCCGACAACTACAAACTCACCCATCAGCAAGTTATCTGGCAACAATTCTACAACTAACTCCTTATTATCGCCTAAGACAACCTCTACGTCTTGCGTTGCATAACCCAAATAGCTAATCTGTAACTTCAGTTTTTGGTTGAGCTCTCCCTTTATCATTAACTTAAACCTACCCAAGCTATCGGTAACCATACCTTGATTTGTAGACACTACCTTAACACTTGCCTGCTGTATTGGTGATTGATCCTCTGCTGCCTTCACAATGCCCTTCACTTCATATACGCCCGGATACGTAAACTTCTTCTTTTTCAAGTTGCCGGGCTCTACCAAATGAGTTGGCGATTGTTCCTTCAACACAGGCTGCTGCGAATTCGCACTGCTATGTACAAAAAGTGTAAAAGCTGAAGCTAAAAGCCATTTATATTGAAACCTACTTTGGACAGCAATGTCAACGGTTGGCAGCTGGTTCAATTTCGCCATTTGACCCGCATCAATCCTGCCACATACTTCCCCTCGATTTTGAGCGAAATAGCGCTGCAATTCAGCGGTAGTCATTTTGGTGAAGTCTATTACATCTTTATTGCATTGTTGGCAAAAACCACCTATTGCAGTTGGCTTCATTTCATGCCATGCTTGGCTACAAGGCTTCGGTATATCTAAAGTAATTTTGTTATTCATCAACTCATTTTATAAGGAGATGTAATAGCGCTACAGTTTCCATAAAAAAAGATAAGCGTAGCGAAATTGATATCAACTAGCAATTTACTTTTCCTTTACCAACTTGCTAACTTCCTTTACGATATAGCCATTTTGAAAGTAGGAATAAATATCGTCACCTGGACAAGTAGTTTGCGTACTATGATCCCGATGCGTAGAAATTTCTTTAGGAGAGATATTGTATTTAATACATTGATCGGCCAATAAGTTTACCAATACTTTGAGCAAATTTTCATCTAATTTTTGCTGATTATAATTTCCAAGAAAGCAAATCAGCAAATGTCCAGTTGGATCATATTCGGTGTTGGTTTCTCCCACAGTTAATGGATTTCTACCCTGCAAAACACTTCCATCTGGCGCTATGAGTAAATGATAAGGCACATCAGCCCATTTTCTATCTGGTCCCATACCCCAAGTCTGAATATTTTTTAGTCGTTGTTTAGCGTCATCATTAATCGTCAACAATTTTCCGCCTTCATGGTGTACCGTAATTTGAACGGGAACATGTTGTTTGTAAGGCCGCCCCTCCACGCCGTTCCATTCGCTTTTCGGAATAATCTTTACAGTATCTCTCTTTGAAACAGCAACAATCTTCTTAGTTTGAGCATTCGCCATAAATGAGCTTAGCAGCAATGCAATCATAAAAATTCGGGCAAATGCGGGGATTATTTTTTGTAGGAACAGCATATAAAGGTTTTTAAGTATTTCAAATTTACATTTTTTCTTGGGTTTGTGCGTTACGAGTTGAAAGCTGCCCGTGAGAATGAAAGACATGTCGTACCGTCTTCATTCTATTTAACCTGTAAAGTGCGGCGACAGATAGCGCTAAATCCTTCCATCTTCATCACAATTCTACTATCTTTGCGGCTCATTTTAAAAATCAGACATTGATCGACGTAAATAACATCTCCGTATCTTTTGGTGGAACAACGCTTTTCAGCGATGTTTCTTTCTCTATTAACGAAAATGACAAAATTGCTTTGATGGGCAAAAATGGTGCTGGCAAATCCACACTGTTAAAAATTATAGCTGGCGTTGGCAAAGCAACTTCTGGCCATGTTTCAGGTCCTAAAGATGCCGTAATTGCCTACCTACCACAGCATTTGCTTACTGAAGATAAAGTAACTGTTTTTGAAGAAACTTCTAAAGCATTTAACGAAGTATACCAAATGCGTGACGAATTAGAAAGTTTGAACGAGCAGCTCAATGTTCGTACAGATTACGATTCGGATGATTACATG
>DLGS01000127.1 GCA_002482815.1 Bacteroidetes bacterium UBA7688 | reverse complement strand
TATGGCGACCAATGTGAAAAATGTGGCTCCACCCTTTCGCCGGAACAATTGATAAACCCAAGGAGTGCGCTGAGCAATGCTCCATTGGTAAAAAAACCGACAACGCACTGGTATTTTCCTTTGAATAAATATGAATCATTCCTCAAAGAATGGATTGTTGAAGGTAAAAAAGATGAATGGAAAGCAAACGTGTATGGGCAGTGCAAAAGCTGGCTGGACAGTGGTTTGCAGCCACGGGCTATGACCCGCGACAGTAATTGGGGCGTTCCGGTTCCATTGGAAGGTGCTGATGGTAAAGTGTTGTACGTGTGGTTTGATGCCCCTATAGGCTATATTTCTGCCACTAAGGAATTGACACCAAACTGGGCTGATTATTGGCAAAAAGAAGATACCAAACTGGTTCATTTTATTGGAAAAGACAACATTGTTTTCCATTGCATTATTTTCCCTGCCATGCTGAAAGCGCACGGAGGCTTTGTGCTACCGGATAATGTGCCTGCAAATGAATTCCTGAATATTGAAGGAGAAAAAGTTTCGACTTCAAGAAACTGGGCTGTGTGGGTACACGAGTATATCAAGGATTTCCCGGAGCAACAGGATATTTTGCGTTATGTTTTATGTGCAAATGCTCCGGAGACGAAGGATAATGATTTTACCTGGAAAGATTTTCAAACCCGCAATAACAGCGAGCTTGTGGACAAACTGGGAAATTATGTAAACAGGGTAATGGTGTTGACGCACAAGCTTTGTGGTGGAAAAGTTCCGAAGTGGCACGAAGAGATTGCTGATGCGCAGGACAAAACACTCATTGAAGAAATAAGACTTGCAAAAAGTAAAGTCGAAAACAATATTGAAGCCTATAAATTCCGCGACGGGCTTTTTGAAATTATAGAATTGTCCCGCAAAGGAAATGTTTACCTGCAGGAAAAGGCGCCCTGGAAAGAAGCTTCCGGTATTGAGAAAGGAACATTTACGGACGAAGAGAAAATTATTGCACAGCAAAGAATAGATAATTGTCTTTATCTGGCTTTGCAACTAACAGCAAATCTGGCCATATTATCCAATCCTTTCTTACCCTTTACTGCAAAGAAAATCTGCAGTCTGGTGAAAGTGGTGGAACGTATGCTGGATTGGGAAAACGCAGGCAAAGTGGATTTGTTGAAAATCGGTTACTCGATGCGCGCGCCGGAATTATTGTTCCGCAAAATAGAAGACAGTGAAATCGAAGCACAAATTATCAAACTAAAAGAAGGACTCGTGGCCAGTACACAAGCGCAGGAAGCTGCTAAACCAAAAGAAGAAATTGTGGAAGTAAAAGAGGATGCTTTGAAATCTGAAATAACAATTGATGATTTCAATAAAATTGATTTGCGCACCGGAACTATTCTTTCTGCACAAAAGGTGGAGAAAGCGGACAAATTGCTGCAGCTTGAAATAGACCTGGGTTTTGAAAAAAGAACCGTTCTTTCAGGCATTGCAATGCACTTTTCACCTGAAGAGATTATTGGTAAGCAAGTTGTTGTTGTGGCCAATCTTGCTCCACGTAAGATGCGTGGAATCGAGAGTAAAGGAATGATATTAATGGCAGAAAATGCTG
Organism: Bacteroidetes bacterium UBA7688; assembly: GCA_002482815.1. Lineage (GTDB taxonomy): Bacteria > Bacteroidota > Bacteroidia > Chitinophagales > Chitinophagaceae > Rurimicrobium. Next base: position 6,015 of record DLGS01000127.1, on the reverse strand, counting down.
CAGGAAAATTGGAATTTGTATTGCCGCAAAATGTGGTGAACAATGGTGCAGGAGTGAAATAGACCCAATAATTTTTGTATCGAAATATAAATTTCAAAATGAAAAAAAAGAATAGAAAATGGCTCTGGATAGGTATTGGAGCAGTTCTTCTCCTTGTCTTGCTGATTGCTTTCGGTAAGAGTGACGATGAGGGAACAAAAGTTGCTATCGAAAAAGCTGCCCCGCAGACAATTACTGAAACTGTAACTGCCAGTGGGAAAATTTATCCTGAAACTGAAGTTAAAATCAGTCCGGAGGTAAGTGGCGAAATTATTGAACTGAATGTTGAAGAGGGCGACTCGGTGGTGAAAGGTCAATTGCTGGTAAAGATTAATCCGGCGATCTATAATTCCCAGGTACAGCAGGCTGAAGCATCTATGCAACAGACCCGTTCCGGCGTTACAAATTCGCAGCAAATGTCGGCCCAGTCGAAAGCCAATTACGAGCAGGCATTGTCAAATTACAAACGCAACAAAAAACTGTACACCGACAAGGTTATCAGTGCATTGGAGTTTGAACAGATAGAGGCTACTTACAAATCATCAGAAGCCGCTTATCAGGCTGCACAGGCAAACATTTCAGGTGGAAATTATGGTGTACAGGCATCCGCTGCAAATCTGAATCAGGCACGTGAAAATCTATTAAAAACAAGCATCCTTGCCCCAAGCTCGGGTATTATTTCTTCTCTGTCAGTCAAAAAAGGAGAACGTGTTTTAGGCACATCCCAAATGCAGGGAACCCAGGTTTTAAGTATTGCTGATATGAGTAGAATTGAACTTCGGGTTGATGTGAGCGAAACGGATATTGCAAAAGTGAAGATTGGTGATACAAGTATAATCAATGCTGATGCTTATCGCAACAGAAAATTTACAGGTATTGTATCAAAGATTGCCGTATCAAGTTCTTCGGCAGCTGCACTTTCTGCCGACCAGGTTACCAATTACACAGTACATATTCTTATTTTGCCATCCAGCTATGCTGATATTGTCACTTCAGGGAATTATAAATATCCTTTCAAGCCTGGTATGTCTGCATCAGTAGAAATTCAAACAAGGAAAGAATACAATATCCTTGCTGTGCCTGTTAATGCAGTGACAACACGCGATTGGACAGACTCTACAAAGAAAGGTAGTGACTCTATCCGTCAGGTAATTTTTGTCTATAATTCAGCTGAAAAGAAAGTTTCTGTAAGAGATATTCAGACAGGTATTCAGGATAACAAATTTATACAGATTCTAAACGGTCTGAAGGCAAATGAGGAAGTTGTAACAGCTCCTTATGGCGCCATTGCAAGGTTGCTAAAAGATAAAGCCAGGGTAAAAGTTGTTGCAAAGGACAAATTGTTTGAAACAAAAGAAGAGAAATAATTTCCTTAAACTAATAGATTTTGCAGGAGAATAAAAAGCAGATAGGAATTATTGGAAACGGAAGCTGGGGAACGGCTTTGGCTAAAATTCTGACGGATAACGGTCAGGAAATTTGTTGGTGGATACGCAATGAAGAAGCTATTCAATATTTGAAAATCCGGCGGCAGAATCCTCATTACCTGAAGTCTGTAAAGTTTCAGGAAGGTTCTGTTTTCCCGACCAGCAATCTTGAGGAATTGTTCTCTGCATGTGATATTATCATATTCTGTGTTCCTGCCGCGTATGCTCAGAATGTTTTGGAGTTGTTTGATACACAAATGCTGCAAGGAAAAACAATAGTTTCAGCCATCAAAGGTATTTTACCTTCCTCGAATCAGTTATTAAATGATTATCTGGTTGAGCAATTCAACTTTGATTTAAATAATTATGTTTCGATTACCGGTCCTTGCCATGCCGAGGAAGTTGCTGCAGAGCGCTTATCTTATCTTACATTCTCTTGTCTTAATGAGCATAAAGCAGAAGCAATTGCAGCATTATTCAGTAACCAGTATTTACGAACAACATTTAACCATGATATCTGGGGCGCACAGTTGGCAGCAGTCCTCAAAAATATATATGCATTGGGCGCCGGTATCGCTCATTCGCTTGATTATGGCGATAATTTCATGAGCGTTTACATCACCAATTGTTACCGGGAAATGTATCGCTTTCTTCAGCAACATTTTGATTTGGTGCATCCATCTGAAGACCGCCCTGATTTCCATACCAGCGCTTATTTAGGCGATTTACTGGTAACGGCATATTCCATGCATAGCCGTAACAGGCGCTTTGGGGTGATGATTGGTAAAGGTTACTCTGTAGAAGCCGCTGCCTTGGAAATGAATATGGTTGCAGAAGGTTATCACGCTGCAAAATGTATGCAGGTAGTTGCCGAAAATCACAATATTGCCATTCCTATTGCCACATGTATTTATGAAATCCTCTGGCAACAAAAGGAACCTGCTCTTATTTTCGGCAACATGGAATCGATGTTGTCTTAATGATATTTTCAGAATGATTTAAAATGTAAAAACCACAGAATTGCTTCTGTGGTTTTTGTTTTGTTCACTAAAAGCGGACAAAACTATAGCGAAAACTAAAACACGAAAATTAAACTCTTCGACCCTGAATGAGGCGTAGAAGGATAGAAATAATGGCCAATACAAGCAGGATATGAATAATTGATCCGGCACTGTAGGCGAAAAATCCGATTGCCCAGCAAATAATTAAAATCACTGCGATGGCATAAAGTAGACTGCTCATAAAATTTGAATTTAAGGTGTGAAGAAAAGATTGATAATATTTTTAGTTAAAGGATAATGCAACATAGAAATTGAAAACACTGTTTTTCCCATCCGGGAAACGATAGCTTGTTCCTGCATAAGTATTCTCTTTGCCAATTGTGGTCATTCCGTAGGTATAACGAGCACCAAAACTGATTTTACTGACATCTAATGCCAAACCGGCTGCCAGACCTGCATCCAGCCTGTTGTAATCGTCATTCTTAAGTTGGTTTTCAAAATCGAAAATGGGCGCCGAAGATTTATTTGTAGCCGTGCCATCCAATAAGTAGGAGGCATAAGGGCCTGCATGAATATTAAAATGCCTGTAGAGATTGTATACCAATAATACCGGTAATTCCAGATAGCTTAATTTAAACTGTGCATCGCCGTTTACAAAGGTGCTGTTGTAAGTCAGGCGTGAACCTTTAGTTGTAAAATATAATTCCGGTTGAATGGATACAGAACCCGTAACAGGAACTTTTGCAAATAAACCGGCATTAAATCCCGCAAGCGAATTTCTATCTACCCCTTCAGAAAAAATATTGGAATAATTTAAACCTGCTTTTATCCCGACCCTTGGTAGAATTCTTCCTTTGGTAACCTGTGCTGAAGTGTCAGCCGAAGATATACCCAGAAGAAAAATTGTACAAGCTAATATGGCTGAATAGATTTTCATTTGATTCGTTTTATCTTTTCGTAATCCTCAACGTAAAGGCTTAATTCATGACAAAGGTGCGCACAGGCAATGAGATAAGTCTTACACGATTTGCCGCATGGATTACATTATTTACACCTCATTAGAGTTTTAGTTTTTAATTTAATTTCAGAAGGGTGTAGTTTAATATCGATGCGAAACTTACCCAAGCAGCATACGGAACCATAAGCCAGGATGATGTTTTAGAGAGTTTTGAAAATTTGAAAATAGTAATGATAATTAGTGTAAGCAGAATCAGGATTACAGCAAAGGCAGCCGACAAAGAATGAAACCTGAAGAAGATAATGGACCACCAGAAGTTTAAAAATAATTGAAGTCCAAACAACTTCATCGCAGCATTCCCTTCCGGATTGGTTTCACTTTTTTTCCACACAATACCTAAGGAAATTCCCATTAATAAATACAGGCTTGTCCATACCGGGCCGAATATTGAAGAAGGTGGATTCCATTCAGGTTTATTCAGATTAATATACCAATCCGTAAGTCCGCTTTGAGATATTAAACCGCTTAGTATGCCTGTTAATTCACAAATAATAATTGAGATTATTATTTTCCAGGTGGCTGATATATTGCTTTGATTTGCCATAATTTCCGAATTAAATTATGTTGATTAAATTGGTAAATGAGGAATTTGGGTAGCAATTAATTGAAGTCCTCTACCAGTGCATCTCGCAGTTCCTGGAGTTTATTATGATCCTCTTTCAGCAAAACGTATTGTTTATAAATCATCTTGTGTTGCTCAATGGTAAGAAAATCAATCTGGTTGGTCAACACTGAATTATAGGTCTCCAGAGCGGCATCTTCGCCATATTCACATGAATTTAAAATTGCTTTCCGGTCTCTATTGGTTATAGCAGCTTTTACGTCCATCCATAAGCGATAAAATTTTCCGCTGATGGTTGTATCATCGACAGGTTCACCATCCATTTTTCTTATTTCTTCAACCAACTCAATCCAGCATTTTTTGCTGGATTGAGTGAATTCTTCAAACAATACTTTTAAATCATTGTCGGTCGTTTCAGTTATTGCCTTTTCATAGCCCTGAATTCTGTCGTTATTAATTTCGACAAGGGAATTCAGTATGCTTATTGATTTTTGAGTGTTCATATTCCTGCATTTTAAAGTTTACAAAAACTTATTGCTTCGGCATATTTGCCATTGCACTATTCAGGTGAGATTGTAGTACAGGTAAGGTTTTGGTGGCAAACTGGCGAACATCTTCGTCCCTGGATTCCTGAGCTGTTCTTTCAAAGAGTTCAATGGCTCTTTTATGATCAGCTATCATTATTTCATTGTATTCTTTATCAAAGTCTGCGCCTTTTTTTTCTTTCATTTTTTCATAGTAGGCGTTGCCGTTTTCGTTCATTGTTGTCGGAATAGTGACAATCTTATCCTGAGCCAGCACCGTTAAATCATTATAGGATTTCGTATGGGCATCTTCCATCATCTTGCCCATTTCTTTAATTGAATTTGACGAACTGTTTTGTTGGGCAAGTTGTCCCATTTTAATTTCTTCCAGATTGATTTCTGCAACGTCAATAAGAAATTGAGCATCTTTTTTGGCATACTCGTCATCAAACTTAGTTTCGTTATATTCTTTTGCAATTTCTTTTGGTGTATCTGCGGTTGAAGTAGAATTTCCGCACGACATTAAACTAAATGATGAAACAGTGAGCAGAAGCGATAACTGAAGAATACTTGCTGTGAATGCGTTTGTACGTTTCATAAAATTTGTTTTTTTGATGAATAAAAATGATGAAAACAAAGATGGTGTAACGCTACAGATAAAGCGTTACACCATTCAGTGCTATTGTTATAAAATTACCACCTGATTTTAGGAATCAGGAAATGTTGGGCAGATATAAAGTAAACGTTGCACCTTCATCAGGAACACCCTGTGCTGTGATGAATCCAGAGTGATTTTCAGCAATCTTTTTACAAATAGATAATCCTATACCGGTGCCGGGATATTCGTTCTTGTGATGAAGTCTTTTGAACAATACAAAAATATTATTTGCATACTGTTGTTCGAAACCAAGTCCGTTATCTGTGAATGTTATTTTGAAAAACTGTTTTAGCGGATCCGCTTTCAATTCAGGTACATCCTGTGCAAATACAAGCTCGCATTTAATTTCGATGAATGGTGGTATACCATCTCGTGCGTATTTTAATGAATTGTTCAACAGGTTAATAAACAACTGTTGCATCTGAAATGGAACAACTTTTAATTCCGGAAGAGCATCATGTGATATGGTAGCTTTTTTATCTTCTATGATTGGAGCAAGATCCAGCATTGCATTCTCAAGTAATTCATTCAGGTTTGCGGTCTCTAAAACTTTCTCAAATTTGTTTGTTCTCGAAAAAAGTAAAAGATCGTTTATCAGGATTTGCATCCTGTTTGCAGAAGATTTTATGCGGTCGAAATAATCCTGACCGGTTTTCGTAAGGGTATCAATTTCCTTTTCTTCAATGCGTGAGATGTAGGTCTGAATAATTCGTAAGGGTTCCTGCAAGTCGTGGCTGGCCACATAGTTGAAGGATGCAAGCTCTTTGTTGCTTTGCTCCAGCTCTT
>DLGS01000022.1 GCA_002482815.1 Bacteroidetes bacterium UBA7688 | reverse complement strand
TTTTAATTTCAGGAGTAAATATTTACTCCTGAAATTAAAACCATAATTGGAATAGATGATTCCGGCCTGAACCTGATTACGCGAACCAACTTTTATATTTAATGTGCTCGAAATGCGTGTGACATTGTTGGACATTTTGCTGTTGAAATATTCTTTGAAAGTGCTGGAGTCTGCCGGTCGTTCATCTTTCATGTCACTTCCATTATTGGCAATAGAAACAGTATTGCGCAGATATATATTGTCTTTTAGTGGTAAATATTGGCTGAGGCCGACAATTCCTAATTGGCTCGATTGTTCAAATTGCTCATTGAGGTTCTCTTTTTTATCCTCATCATCATAGTACTTAGTTTTAATGCCGCTTTTTCCGCCAAGGCCAAACAGGGTAAAGGTGCCAAGCTTATTGGTTGGTAAAAATATTTTGAATGAACCATCCTGGTATTTTGGAACCCCGTTAAAATTGACAATTTTTAATTGGTCTAAAAATGCCAGGGTAGAGTAGCGATAATTAATCAGGTAGCTGCTCTTGCTTCCTTTTTTGAAAGGACCTTCCAGCGTAATATCCGTTCCCAAAACGCCTACTGAAACACTGTATTCGCGTTTTTCATTATTCCCGGTTCGCAACTTCATGTCAAAAATACCTGCTAAAGCATTTCCATATTGGGGATTGAAGGCTCCTGTATAAAATTCAGAATTCGCAAGCATCTGACTGTTTAATGCATTAATCGGGCCGCCTGTCAAACCTTCGGAAGCAAAGTGGTTTGGATTAGGAATTTCCACACCTTCCAGTCTCCACTGTATATTCCGTGGATTATTTCCCCGGACAATAATGTCATTATTTCCGCTGCCATCCGAATTGACACCGGCGTAAGAAGCAACCATCCTGGCAGGGTCATTGATGGCACCTGCATATCTTTTGGTTTCTTCCACACTGAAACTTCTGGCCGAAACCAGGGACATTTCATTGGCGACTCTCGATTTGTCGGGACGGGAAGAAATCACCACATCTTTCAGTCCGGTGAAGGATTCTCGCATTTCAATTTCCAGTACTGTTTCTTTTCCTGCTACAATCAGTAGGTTAGGAATCAGTTTTTCTTCATATCCCAACAAACTTATTTTAAGGGTTTGCCTCCCAACGGGAACATTCGGCATTTTGAAATTGCCATTTGAATCTGATGAACCTACGATAGTCGGGCTCGTCTCTAAAATAATAAGCGTTGCGTCGACAATTTTTGTACGCGAGTCTGCATCGATGACGCGGCCTCTGATGGTTTGGGTAAGTTTTTGTGCAGAACTTTTTAAAGTGGAAAGTCCCAGAATGGTTCCTAAAATAATGAAGCGAATCAGTTGCATAGATTTTATTGTTTTGTGTTTTAGCTATGACAACAAACTTTGCATTTACCCTTACTGGCGAATGTTTTTTTCCGCTCATTCGGTATTAATTGTTATTCTTGTGCTTGTCTTATATTGCACAAAATGTCTTTTATACAACATAGGAGGGCTCATCTCAAACCGCTAAGTATTCTGATTGCTTTGTTGTTGTCTAGCAGAATTCTTTTTATATACCTGATGCCAGCTACCTATTCAACTGATTTAAATTCGTGGCTGAGGGTAATTGAAATGCTGGATAAAGGCGAAAATCCATATAATAGTGGGGTGTTAAATTGGCCGCCGGTCTGGATGCAGTTTCTTTTTGCTATTGGTAAACTGAATGAGATAACTGCACTATCCAAAATTCATTTAATTCAGGCAGTTCTGGTTCTGGCTGAGTGTGTCGGATTGGTTTTATGCTATGGTATTTTATTGAAATTGAATGTAAAGGCAAAAATCGGGACAGGATTGCTGACCGGATTGGCCTTGAATCCAATTTGTATTTTTCTGAGTTGCCAGCATTGCAATTTTGATGTTTTTATTGGCATATTGATTTTGCTTTTCGTGTATTTAATGATTGCTTATTTTAAGCAAAATGAGCCTTACTATTGGTTGGCAGCATGTTTTTGTTTAGGCTTGGGGATTCTCACCAAGACGATTCCATTCGTTTTGTTACCCTTATTGTTGGTGGGCGTGCTAAACAGGAAAATGGGAATAACTTTTTTTGGCCTTGCGCTCTTATTTTTACCGGTTAGTATTGGGATGAGCATTATCTACACGCTTTGCCCTGAGGGAGTTTCACAAAATGTACTTTCTTATCGTTCTATGGCTGGCTGGTATGGTATTACCGGTTTAATGAATCTTAAGGATATGGATAATCTTATTGAAGCATATCGTTCAGTTTCACCTTTTTTAATTCTGGCCCTAATGGCCTGGACATCACTAAGTATTTATAAAAGGGAATTTCTTAACGGTAAACAATTGATTGTTCTGGCCTTGACGATTCTGGTTTTTTTACCCACTTTCGGTCCGGGCTATACGCCTCCATATATCTTATGGTATTTACCATTAACAGTTATTTATTATTTTCTGGCTACAATTGCCGGAAAGCGCCTGATGCTTGCCGGTCTGGTTATTTTATGTCTTACCTATACTTTTGAATATGCGATGTTTAATTCACATGGTGCATTTATTAAATTCTTTACGCATTCGGAAAATGTTGCTGTTTTCAGCGAAAAGGTTGGGCACAGTGCATACCAAACGATGTTTCGTTTACCTATGTTTTTGTTTTATAATACATTCTTTGTTGCCTTACTTCGTGATAAAAATAATCTGTTAACCCACCGAAGGACTGAAGTGACAGAAGTTGTAGCTTAATGAAGCGGCTAGTTTTTTTATTGTTTTCTATAATTTCTGTGTGCAAAAAACAAACTATTTTCGCAGTTCGATATGGAAAAAATTAGTTGGTTCGAATCCTGGTTCAATTCACCTTATTATAAAGTACTGTACCAAAACCGTGATGTGACGGAGGCAGAGGATTTTACGGAGGCATTATTGGGCTATTTAAAACCTTTACCCGGAAGCCGTATTGTCGATATAGGCTGCGGCGAAGGGCGTTTTGCGGTTCAGTTTGCCAACAACGGTTATGACGTGACCGGAATAGATCTTGCAGAAAACCGCATAGAAAAAGCATTGGAACTGGAGCGCGAAAACCTTCATTTTTTTGTGCACGATATGCGCCTCCCGTTTTATATCAATTACTTTGATTTTGCTTTCAACCTCTTTACCAGTTTCGGGTATTTTGCTTCAGCACGCGACAATCAATTGGCTGCCAATTCTTTTGCCGGTGGTTTGAAAAAAGGCGGGACCCTGGTAGTTGATTATCTCAACAGCGACTTGGTTTTGCAGCAATTGAAACCTTACGAAATTGTTGAGCGGGACGGGATGAAGTTCGATATCCAAAAAGATTACGACGGCAGGCATATTATCAAGCACATCCGTTTCACCGATGCCGAAGGTGTGGCAAGACATTACACAGAGCGCGTTTCTGCCTTTTCACTGCAAGACTTTATAACCTTATTTTCGAATGCAGGCTTGAAGCTGGAAACCACTTTTGGCGATTACACGCTGGCTCCATTTGTGAGCAAAACTTCACCAAGGCTTATCATGGTTTTTAAAAAATAAGCCATGAGCGCAGGAATGCTGGATCCAATACTGAAACTCGACCGGGAACTGTGGTACCATATCAATGTTTTGTGGCAAAACAGTTTTCTTGATTTTGTTACACCCTTTTTGCGTGAGCCCAAATTCTGGATTCCTTTATATGCCTTCCTCGCTTTTTTTATCCCCTATAAATTCGGGAAAAAGGGGTTTTACTGGTGCCTGGGCTTTCTGATTACATTCGCCCTCAGCGATTATACCAGCGCCTCTATCATCAAACCTTTCGTACACCGCTTAAGACCCTGCAATGATCTTGAACTAAAGCATACAGTGCATTTGCTGATCGATTGCGGGGTAGGGTACAGTTTTCCTTCCACTCATGCCACCAATCATTTTGCACTGGCGTTTTTTATGATTTTCAGCTTGCACACGCAGTATAAATGGGTTTGGATTCCCGCATTTCTGTGGGCATTTATGGTTGCCTATTCACAGGTGTACGTAGGCGTTCATTATCCGCTTGACGTGATTTGCGGTGGATTGCTGGGTACTGTTATTGGAACCTTTACGGGTAGGTTTTTCAGAGATAAGGTAGGGTTTTCGAAAAAGTAAAAGCCTGGCAACAGATTTTCCTTAAAAATAATTTGTCAAATCAGCATTTTACGCTTACATTTGCAACAGATTGAGCGAAGGGGACACACTAAGTGTCCCCTTCTTTTATACCTGTTATGGAATTAAAACAAAAAATAGAAGAAATGCTGATGCCTCTACTGGAGGATACAGACATTTTTGTGGTAAGCATCCAGGTGAAGCCTACCAACAATATCAAGATTTTTTTAGACGCAGACGATGGGTTTGATGTATCTAAAAGTACAAAAATCAATAAGCGCCTGCGCAGGCAGATTGATGAACTGGAAATGTTTCCGGAAGGCGATTACAGCCTGGAAGTGAGCAGCCCTGGAATTGATGAGCCATTGCAGTTTAAGCGTCAGTACCTGAAAAATATTGGCAGAAGCATTGAAATAACACCAAATGAAGGTGAGCCGGTAATAGGCAAGCTTACAGAGGCAGATGATGAAAAAGTAGTATTGGAAGTGCTGGTTTCTCCTAAGAAAAAAGACACCACACCGGTAGAAATATCATTTGCCAATATCAAGCAAGCAATCGTTCAAATATCTTTTTAATAAAATAGTATCCTTAAAAAAATGATCAATCATGTCTAGTATCAATCTCATCGAATCGTTTCAGGAATTTAAAGAAGCGGAAAATATTGACCGCCCGACCCTGATGAAGGTTTTGGAAGACGTATTCAAAACCTTGCTGCGCAAGAAATATGGCAGCGACGACAACTTTGATGTTATCGTAAATGACCAAACCGGTGATTTGGAGATTTTCCGTCGCAGGATAATTGTTGAAGATGGATTTTCAGAAGATGATAATGCCGAAATTGAATACTCGGAAGCGATAAAAATTGAGCCCGATTATAGTGTTGGCGAAGAAGTTTACCAGGAAATGGATGTTTTGGATTTCGGTCGCAGAGCCATTCTTGCCGCAAAGCAAACTTTGGCAGCCCGTATCGGTGATTTGAAAAAAACAAGCCTGATGAAAAAATACGCTGATCGCGTTGGTCAGATTATTAATGGCGAAGTTTATCAGATATGGAAAAAAGAATTACTGCTGCTGGATGAAGATGGTAATGAATTGATTTTGCCAAAAACAGAACAAATACCGGCCGATTTCTTCAAGAAGGGCGAAAGCATCCGGGCAGTCGTGAAGAAAGTGGAAATGCGTGCTAATAATCCGGTGATTATTTTGAGCCGTACCCACGAATCTTTCCTTGAAAAATTATTGGAAATTGAAGTTCCTGAGATTTTGGATGGTTTGATTACCGTGAAAAAAGTAGTACGCGAACCAGGTGAAAGAGCAAAAGTTGCTGTTGAAAGTTTTGATGACAGAATTGACCCTGTAGGTGCCTGCGTAGGGATGAAAGGTAGCCGTATCCACGGTATCGTTCGCGAACTG
>DLGS01000284.1:2554-7434 GCA_002482815.1 Bacteroidetes bacterium UBA7688 | reverse complement strand
GATAGCAACGGGAATGATAGCCTGAGCATTGCAGATGACCTGAAGAAAATAAATGAAGAGATTGATAAAGCGCTTGAATAAACGAACACGTATTTTTATGAAAGAAGGGCCTCAGTATTTTCTGAGGCCCTTCTTGTATCATAACAATGAAGTTTTATAACTTCACTTACCAAAACTATACAAAATGAGTACTAAAGGATTAATTGTTTTAATTATAGTTATTGCTTCACCACTATCAGTCTTCTCTCATAAGTCTTCGTTAAGTTTTATAGAGAATGTCGGGCAAATTAAGGACCAGTTTAATATTGTTCGAAAGGATATTGATTTCGTAATCCAGGGAACAAGTATGAGTATTTTTATTGGAAAAGGTAAGTTGATATATCAGTTCTATAATAGAAATAATACACACCGAGTAGAGGCAATTCTAAAGGGTAGTTCCAGCAATGCTTTGGCTTTTGAAAAATCTGATTTGCCTTACTACGAGAATCATTACTTTAATGGTTCTGAAAGGCGTATTGCTCATACATACGATCGAATTGTTTACAAAAATATTTACCCTCACATAGATTGGGTTCTAAAGATCAACAAAGACAATACTTTTGAGTATGAATTTTCTGTGGGTGTTTTAGGAGATGCTTCCAAAATTCAATTGGAATACAAGGGTGCAGAGAGCATCAAAATCAATAATAATGGGGAACTTATAGTAAAAACCTCACTGGGAATTATCAAAGAACATGCGCCAACCACTTACACCAAAAGTGGGAAATTACTTCAATCTAACTATGTATTGCATCACAACAGGTTAAGTTTTACAACTGAAAATTATGAAGGTGCTTTAGTAATTGATCCTAAGATTTCCTGGGCTACTTATTATGGCGATACAAGCGATTTGACAGGATTAGTTAATACTGATTTGTCGAGTGTGGATTGTGACCAAAGGCAATATATTTATGCTGCAGGTACAACGGTTGCTTCAAAAAATATTGCAACATCCGGAGCATATCAAAGCTCAAAAATTTCTGCTCTTACCAAATCAAACATTTTTTATGTAAAGTTTGATACAAGTGGAAATAGGATTTACGCAACTTATTATGGGGATGGTTGCATGGGCGCCAGAATATCTGTAAGTAAAAATTATGTTTTTCTCTGTGGTTCGGATAGCACTGGTAATCTTGCAACACCGGGAGTTCAGCAGACTGGTTTTACTCCATTCAAGTTTGCTCCGTTTATAACCAAGTTCGATGCTTCAGGGGCTTTAATCTGGAGCTCCTACTGTGGAGGGAGCAATACTGTGTATTCTCCATATGTGCAATGTGATACTTTGGATAATGTATTTTTATCTGGCTCCACTAATAATACGACACTTATTGCAACTTCAGGAACTTATCGGGATACTTATGCCGACAGTATAGATGGGTACATTGTAAAATATAATTCATTAGGTAAACGGGTTTGGGGTACCTATTTAGGCGGACGTTCGAGTGACGTTATTACTGGTTTGACTTTTGTTAGCAATGATGGGCAGGGAGCCATCTATGCTTATGGTATCACAGCAAGCGACACAGGTATAGCGACTCCAGGTGCATTCAAAACTGCTAGGACAGGGTCAGATGATGCAATGTTAATTAAATTCGACACTTCGGGCAAGAGATTATGGGGAAGCTATTTTGGTGGTAATCAAAATGAATTACCTTCTGATATAATACAGGATAGAAATAAAAATATTTATCTTCTCGGTTCTACTTTCAGCACTTCAGGTATTGCTACTGCTGGTGCTTATCAAACAGCAAACAAAGGTAATTATGATGCTTATATTGCAAAAGTCAGCTCAACCGGCTCATTACTTTGGTCAACTTATTTTGGTGGTGAAAAACAGGATATTAATGTTCAGGGTGCAGTGGATAGTTTAGGAAATATATTTATTTTTGGTACTACTCAAAGCCTAACGTCAATTGCCGATACTGCTGCATTTCAGCCAAAACACAATGGTGGAATATTCGATTGTTTTTTTGCGGGATTAAAACCTGACGGAACAAGATTATGGAACAGTTATTACGGTGGAGAGTTTTCTGACAGGTCGTTTGGTTTAGTGAGCGATGGAGCAAATTTGTATGCAGTTGGTCAAACCTCAAGTGCTAAAAATATTGCGACAAAAGGAAGTTTTTTGGACAGCAATACAAATAAAGCTCAACATGGTTTCCTTGTTAAAATTGCAGATGCAAAAACGGGTTATGTAACAAAACCATCTGTAATCAGGGATAAAAGTACAGACAGATCGTTAATGAAAGTCTTCCCCAATCCAGTAGAAAGTCAACTTAATTTAGAATTACTTTCATTGGGTAAAGGTGCAGAAATCATAACCATTGTAGATATTTATGGAAAGATTGTTTTTTCAAAGGATTTCGCTCAAAATTTAACAGGGATAAACCGTCAATCTATTGATGCTTCAGGTCTTTCAAGCGGTACATATATCGTGAGCTATAGTATAGAGAACAAGGTTCAAACAGAAACTTTTATCAAGAAATAAACTCAGAATTTTTTTAATCAAATTCTCTATCCTTTTTGTCTTATAAAAGAATAGAATTGTATTAGTGTAAAACTTCCAGGGTTCTAAACGTATTTGAGTTTTCTATGCAGTCTTTTTTACGGCAAGTTGATTATTCAAAGTAAGTTCTTTCAGATTTTAATACAAGAAAGGCCTCAGTATTTTCTGAGGCCTTCTTTTATTAATTTAAAACATGTTCTATTTTGTTGTTACAGGCATCATCAGTGCATGTAAAACATTTTTAGAATTCAGGTATTTGTTTGCTGTGGCTGTAAGCGATTCCGGACTGACAGTTTTCAGGCGGCTTTCAAAATTATTAAGGTTTTCTGTTGGCAATCCAAACTGCTGGTATTTGCTCAATGATGCCAACCAATAATTGTTGGTTTTCATTCCAACCCTGTATTTCTGGATATTGGTTTCTGTTGCTTTTGCCAGTTCTTCTGCTTTTATATTTCCTGGTTTTTTCACTTCATTAATGATTTCCCAGAATGCGACTTTTACTTTCTCTGCATTCTCTGGTCCGCAAGGCAAATAACTTTGCATCATAAAGCGCTCCTTAGGATATTTCTGAAGACGAAGACCTGCACCACCGCCATAGATAGCGCTCATTTTCTCGCGGATGATATCTGTAATTCTGTTGTTGATTACTTCTGAAAGCAGGTTCAGTTCCAGCTCGTCTTTCTGATTGTATGGCGTATTGAAATAGCTCATTTCGTTCACCATGCTTTTCGGTTCGCTACCTACATTAATGGTGAACGGACGATCACCCTGAACCGGTTCGATACCCAGATCTTTTGATTTATTCTCAACGGCTTCATTGCTCAGTCCTCCTATATATTTTTCAACCAATGGTTTAAATGTAGCTTCGTCAATACTACCGACAAAGAAATAATTCATTCCGTTTGCCGTATTGAATCGTTTATTATAAAATGAAACAGCATTGCTCAGTTTTATAGCATCATAATCTTTTGGATCCGGAATCTCCTTCATGCGCGGGTTGCTATTGTACATGAACTTGTTCAGCGTGTCAGAAAAATAACTTTGCGGGTCAGATTTCATTTGAGCAATCATTTGCTGTTGCCTGTTTTTGAAAGAAGAAAAAGCCATTTCATCTACCCGTGGTGCAGTACATTTCAGATATAGTAATTGCATGGCGGTTTCCAGGTCTTTTACAGAAGAGCGGCCATTTACCATATCACTGTTAAGGTCTACAACAGTAGAAACGTTTGCAATTTTCCCCTGCAGAAATTTCTGTAAATCCGTGTTGGAAAATTCGCCATAACCCATTTCATCTACCACATTATTGCTGTAGTCTGCACTTTGATAATCGCTGCCGGCATAAACAGATGAACCACCAAAACGGTATCCGGAGAAGATAATTTCATCATTTTTAAAATCGGTTTTTTTGAAAGTCACTTTTGCTCCATTGGCCAAAGTCCAGGTGGTAGTTCCCACTGCGGCATCCTTTTCTTCTTTAACCACTTTTCCTGCAACGGGTTCATTAGTCAATAGTTTCGAAGGCAATGCTTTTTCTTCGTAAGCAACCACATCGGTATTCAATGCGTTGTCTACATAAGATTTCAAATCAGCGTCTGTCGGTAATTTGCCTTCAGTTTTAGTCGTTACAAGGGCGAAATAATTTTTGTCAACGTTGATGTCGTCTTTTAGCTTATTCACTTCTGCCAGGGTTATTTTTGGCAAATAGGTTTTAGCTGTGTTGTATTCCCATTCTGTTCCCGGAATCGGCTCGTTGGTAAGGAAATGGCGCACCAGCTCGTTCACTTTGTTTTTAGATTCCGTCTTGTCGCGCTCATTGTACATTCTTTCATAATTGGCCATCATGGTTGCTTTGGCTCTTTCAAGTTCTGCTGCAGTAAAACCGAATTTTTTTATTTTCAAGGATTCTTTAATCAGCGCCTCAGTAGCGTCTTTTATTTTATCGTTGCCACATACCGCAAACAATTGGAAGTTGGCCCAGCCACGCGCCCAACCACCATTAAATCCACCGTAACTGAAAATAAACGGAGGGTTGGCCGAATTTTTTAATTCTTCAAATCGTGCAGACATCATTGCATTGAACAATGCTTCTTTGTTGTCATTCAGATATTCCTGTACAGTAGTGGCGGATGTTTTTTTCTTGCTGTTGCCAATAATTTGCACCACTGTATAAGGCGCTTCCTTATCGCTAAGCACCATAGCTTTGCTGGCAGTACGGGCTGGCAGGTTAAAACTTTCCGGACGTGGACGTGGGTTCGCAGGGTTTTTGAAACCGCTGAACTTTTCTTTGATTAAACGTTCTGCTTCTGCAGGTTCAATATCTCCAACAACCATTACC
>DLGS01000284.1:0-2508 GCA_002482815.1 Bacteroidetes bacterium UBA7688 | reverse complement strand
AAGATTACTGCCTGCAGATTTGGGCGGTACCAGTCTTTATGAAAACGTTTGATCACATCGTATTTAAAGGTTCTCAACAACTCGTCGTCACCAATAGGTAAACGCTCAGCGTATAAAGAACCATTCAGGTATTCCGGCAACCACTTTTTCATCATTCTGTCGTCAGCTCCTTTTCCCAGGCGGCTTTCTTCCAGCACCACGCCGCGCTCTTTGTCTATTTCTTCATTCTCCAACAAAGCTGCACCACTCCAGTCTGCAATGATCTGGAAACCCTGATCTATTTTTTTCTTGTCATCGGAAGGAATCGGAAGAATATAAACTGTTTCGTCGAAGCTGGTGTACGCATTCAGGTCAGCTCCAAATTCCACACCAATGCTTTGCAGGTAATGGACCACTTCATTCTTAGGGAAATGTGCCAGACCGTTAAAGTTCATGTGCTCCATTAAATGTGCCAGGCCAAGTTGATCCTTGTCTTCAAGAATAGCGCCGGCGTTGACCACCATACGCAGCTCTATTTTGTTTTCCGGTTTTTTATTTTGAATGATATAGTACTTCAGGCCATTTGCCAGTTGCCCTGTTTTGATTTTTGAATCAAAAGGTATCTTTTCATTCTGGGCCCCTACCAGGAGCGGAAGCATTAGGCATAGCAATGCCAGAGAGTGCTTGATGAATTTCATAAGAGTTGTTTTAGAGGTTCAAATTAAAGATAATAATTTTAAAAAACACTTAAAAGGCTAAAAATCATACAAAAGTAGTACAACGCCTTAAGTGTCAAGGGTAGCCTATAAAGCAACGAGCTGCAACCTGTAAAAGTTGCAGCTCGTTGTAGAAATATGGAATGCGTAGTTTTATTTGTCCTTTTTAATAATCGCATAAACCTCTATACCCAGTCCGATCAGAATCATAATAGGAGCAAGCGTTATGCGGCGGAAGCTGTATACCTCATCGTAATTAAATTGATGTGGATCGGCGCTTTTGCCGCCCGCCATCAATATCAATCCCAGCAAGATAAACGCCACACCAATCAGCATCCATTTATAATTGCTTTTGTCGAACAGGAACTCTTGTTTGGTTTTATTCAGGTTGTTGCTCATAGGAATTTTGTTTTAAAAAGTTTGGAAGAAAATTGCTTAGTACAAATCGTCTACGGTAAGTTTAAGGTATTTTACTACAGAACGGTGAGTGCTCACCAGTGATATCAGGATGCCGGCAATAATCATTCCGAGCATCAGGAAAATTAATAAAGTAGGATTGTTCAGGGCTTTTAATTCCGGCACATTTGCTTCGGCAAACGACTTCACCAAAAATAAACCCAATACGGCAAGCACACCGCTGATCAGCCCGTTTACAATGGCGCGCTGATCGAATGGTTTAGAAATGAACCAGCGTGTGGCGCCCACCATCTGCATGGTTTTGATAAGGAAACGATTGCTGAACATTGCAAGGCGAACTGTATTGTCTATCAAAACAATTACCACCAAAATCAAAACAATAGAAATAATACCCAGGATAATACTCACTTTCCGCAGGTTGTCATTCATTTGATTGACAATCGTTTTTGGATAGCTCACTCTGTTTACCACATTGCTTTGCTGAATAAACTGTGTGATTTTTTCGATACTGTCTTTATTTACATATTCGTTGTGCAGATTCAGCTCGATGCTTGCGAAGAGCGGGTTGAATCCCAAGAAGCTGGAGATGTCTTCACCTTCCAGTTCATTTTGCATTTTCAAAGCTTCTTCTTTGGATATGATGCGACTTTTTTTAGTAAATGGCTGATTGTCAAGGATGGTTTTCATTTGTGTCACGCTTTCATTGCGGACATTGTCATGAAAATCAATCTGAACAGCCATCCCTTCTTTTACTACCTGTGCCAGGCTTTTTCCGTTGATGACAATCCAGCCCATTGTTCCCAAAAGAAACAGCACAAGCGAAACGCCAATTACAGAAAAGGTATAAGATGCTTTGGATTTAGTGCCTGCCATGTAGGGAATACTGAAAAAGTTGAAAGTTCAAAGCTAAAAAATAACAGCCAAAAATGGTGTTTTTTTTGATAAAATACTGATAAAAGAATTGCAGGTCAATCTTATCGCTGCATAGCCGCCCTGCGTGAAAACAATAAAAGGTATACACCTATCAGCAGCATTGTGGTAACAGTTGAAGCCAGTATTTTCAACAGGAGGTAGCCAAAATTATTGAGGCTCCACAATTCAATAATAAAAAAGGTAAGGTGGTGAATGAAAATCAGGAAAGCACTGTAAGTAAGGAATGGTGGCCACCCCATCGTTTTTACAGAAGGCGAAAGCTGGTTGTATTCTTTCAGGTTTTTGGGTAATAGGGCCAGCAAAACGTTCGTCCGCAGATAGGCAATCAGCACCATTGCAAAAGCATGCATCCCCGGTGTATTTAAAAAGGAATCTACTATGCAGCCACAAATAAATCCGACTGTAAGTAATAACCATACCGGCACTTCGAAAGGAAGCAATAATATAAATAAAGGGTAGATAT
>DLGS01000280.1 GCA_002482815.1 Bacteroidetes bacterium UBA7688 | reverse complement strand
CCCTGAAAGTAAAGTTGGCGTCCTTCTCGCTATAAAGGCCGTCGCTATTGCGGCCAAACAAATAATAGACCCCGAAGCCCAGCACCCCCAGCAATACGATATAAACAACTGTTTTTCCCATTTCTTCTGTTTGTATTTTCTATTATAATTTCTTTTCGTATCGTCTTTTGCGGAAGAATAAAAACACCGATGCAAACACCAGTATCAATCCGCTTGGCACGCCGATATTTATCCACTGCCACATTGTTTTTTCTGTTTTCACGCGTCCGTTGTCCAGCAGGCGCAGCTTCACGTCTTTGGAGCGGCTTTCCAGCAATCCGCTTTTGTCGGTGAGATATTCCATGCAATTCAGCATAAACGTCTTATTGGAAAAACGATTGCGGGTAAAACGCCAATAACCCATTTCCATCGTTCCTTCGCGCTCAGAATAATCATTCTCAAACATATCACCATCGGAGATTACAATCATACTGGTAGAGGTATCGCAGCTGGCACGGAAAGGCATTTTCAGCGAATCCTTCAATACTTTGATAAACTCAGGCTCCAGCCTGTTGTTGAAAACAGATTTAAATTTCCCTTCCAGTAAAACAGCTACCGGCTGGTAAGGTTTGTTGAACATTCGGTTGTCGGGTTTGTAATGCATCATACTCAGGCTTACTCTCACCGGATGTGGCGCTACCCTGCTGTATTTGGATGAAGCCAGCAATACAGTTTTCTTAATTTCAGGATTTGCAATGGTATCCATACTGCTGGCAAAGGTGGTCATCACAGGATCCAGATTGTGCACGATAGGATGATTAATAGTTGGAATCAGTACCGGAAAGTAAAACCATGAGCGCAGTTCGGTTTGAGGCTGATCGGCCACCATACCCACCACCACGGGAATCGGGTTACAATCCATATCTTCCACCAGGTTGGCATTTACCCGCACACCGTATGTAAACAGCATGTCTTCCAGGTTCAGGGGTTGCTCCTGTGTGAGGAAGGACTGTGTTTCGCGGCTCATACTATCCATACTTGCTGCCAATCCATCTACCAACCAGATAACATGCCCGCCGCGCATAATAAACTGGTCAATTTTAAATTTGTCTTTATCCAGAAAAGGTGTCTTGGGATTGTTGATAATAATCGTTTCGTACAAACCAAGACCCGGGCCAAGAATTTCAAGACTTCCGCCAAGGTCCAGAGTATCCAGGTGATACAACATGCGCAGCGTGTTGAGCATGTCACGTGTATGCGCACCCAGGTTTTCATTATTACCCATGATATAACCAACATGAGGCTGGTCGGGCTGCGAAAGGTAATTGATGGCATTGGCAAATTTGTATTCCAGCAGAGATTCAGAATAATTGAGCACTTCTATCGGGCTCATTCCCTGGTGTTCATTTTCCAGCAGATTTACCGGAAACTCCTTGCCTTTGTATTGCACGAGTGCACAAGGGAAAATTATCTTTTCAGAATAACCATTTTCGTCCTGCACCTGCAGGTTGGTTCCGTTGATTCCCTTTTTGGCCAGCGCCTGGAATATCGGGCCTTTTTGCTCTTCTGTTTTCCCTTCGAAAGGATCGATGAACCGGAACATCACTTTCTTGCCGGCTATCTCTTTGAAATATTGAAGGCGTTCTCTGGTAGAAGCAGCCAGGCGTTGAAAACCGGATGGCAGTTCGCCTTTCAGGTACACGTCCACCACGGCCACCTCATCCATTTTTCGGAGCAGATTTTTGGTAGAAGGCGAAAGTGTGAAGCGTTTTTCTTCGGTAAGGTCGAAGCCGTAATGCAGTTGTGAAGCCAGCAGATTAACACACACAATAATCGCGCAGAGCAATAAGATCCGTATGCCTGCCTGACGTTGTTGTCTTTTTCTTTTGGAGGAAGAGGAAGAAGTTGTTGCCATTAATAATATAAAATAAGGAAGATTAATCTTGTTGAGCGGTATCCCATGTGCGGCGGTTCAATGACAATTGCGTCAGCGAAACAAACAACACGATAACGGATAAGAAATAAATCACATCACGGGTATCGACAATACCACGGCTGATAGAATTATAATGAAAGGATAATCCGATCATCGATAAGTAGTAGTCCATTCCGCCATAAAAAGCAGGAATCTTGCTGATAGCATCGAAGCCGGTGTATAATAAGTAACAGGCAAACAAAGCAACCAGGAAACCGACTATCTGATTGCTGGTAAGCGAAGAGCAAAACAGCCCGATAGAAGCAAATGTAGCAGCCAGAAACATCAACCCGAAATAAGAACCAATGATACCGCCGGTGTCCAGATTATCCGGAATGGCAGATAGATTACCGACGGTATAAACGTATAATAAGGTAGGAACCAAGGCAAAAACCACCAACACCAAAACAGCAAAATATTTGCCCAGAATGATTTGCAGACTGCTGAGGGGTTTGGTGGAAAGCCATTCGATAGTACCGCTGCGGAATTCGTCGGGAAAAGCTCTCATCGTCACTGCAGGAATGAGGAACATCAGCAACCAGGGCGCCAGTTCAAAATATTTGTCCAGGGTGGCATATCCATACTCGAGAATGCTGGTATCCCGGAACATCCACAGGATAAAACCACTGCCCAGCAGAAAAACGATGATGGCTACATAACCCACTATTGAGCTAAAAAAAGAATTAATTTCTTTGATAAAGATGCTGCGCATAGTTTTTTGAGGGATAATTTTTTCAGAGAGCGCAAACCTACAAGAAAAAGATGATTTTTGGCACAAACTCACAATTCATTAGCGATTTTAGCGTTTGTACTTTCTCAACCTTAATCCTTTATCTTTGCTCTCTTAAAAATCTTGAACCTGTAGGTGACCAATATGAAAAAAATTACTTTCGCCTTAGCGGCTATTACTTCATCAGCACTTTTGTTTTCGTGCAACGACAAACTGAATATAGCCGCACCTTACAAAAATATCACTGTTGTATATGCCTTACTCAACCAGGCTGACACTGCCCATTATATCCGTATCCAGAAAGCATTTATGGATGAAAACCAAAGCGGAATTGATATGGCAAAAGAAGCAGATTCAAGCTTTTACAAAGATTTGAGTGTAAGCATTAAAGAACTCAACAAAGCCGGACAGGTGCTTACGACCATTCCTTTGAGCAAAGTAGATTTAGGCCTGGAAGGATATCCAAAGGAAGCCGGCGCTTTCTTCAACACACCGAATTTTGCTTATAAATTTAAAAAATCACTAAATCAGGATAATACCTACCGGTTAATCATTAAAAACAACAATACCGGGAATGTAGATTCAGCTGAAACCCCCATCATCAATACGCGGGATTCTGCCTTTTTCAATGTCGTGGAATGGCGTTCGGGTAGTTCTCAGAGAATTGCTTTTCCAAAAACAATGACGCCTGAAGGTAAATTACTGGAAACAAATTACAGCCTTAATATTCCATCTAATGTAGGTGCAGCACAATTAATACTTCGTTTCAGATGGATGGATTCAAACACGACAGCAGGAACAGGGGTTTACAAAACAGCTGACTTCACAAATTTCAGTCAGATAAAACCATTGACCCCCAGTACTACCAGTAATCAAAGCTATGGTGTATTTACCCAAAATATAAATCTCTACGATTTTATCCGTTCATCATTGGGTGCAAATCCGGGACCGAACCAATACCGATACTTGCTGGCTTGCGATATGATTCTGTATGCAGCCGGAATTGAATACAAAGTCTACAACGATTTTAATAGCTATAAAGGCGGGCTAACTGCAGATGAAATTCGCCCTGTGTATACGAATATCAAAGGAACCGACGTCCGCGGATTGTTTTCTACCCGCACATTCGTTCAAAAACTATCCGTTCCATTCAGTGACGATACGAAAGATTCTATCCAAAACTACAATCCGGCAACGAAGGATTTACATATCCGTTTTACGCCATAATTTATAATACCAAGCAATTGAAAAAGCTGCCGGACATAATCCGGCAGCTTTTTTTTGCGCCCTTACGAGCATACTATTCCTAAATTTCAGATAACCTTTACACTATCACCAATACAACAGGTTTACCTTTAGTATTATGGAAAAGAAAGAAAAACCGGAGCAGAATCAACCTATCCCGCAAAAACCCGAGGTAGGCAATCCCTCTTTGAAAGAGCGTATTGAGATTCTTAAAGAAAAGAATGAGTTTGATAAGGAACCAATGAAAGAAAATATCGAGAAGCCGGAAATACCCGATATACCGGAGGAAATACCTGAAGAAAAGCCGCAGGAAAAACCAACAGATAAGCCATAGGTTATTATTGAACAAAATTTAGCCAAAATAAAAGCGCCGTTCCAAAACTGATTTGGAACGGCGCTTTTTTGTATTGTTTATAAACTATTAGGCTTCGCTTTTCAGTGCAGCAACCATTGCTTCACGATCAACTTCCTGTGCAAGACTATCTTTTTTGTCGAGATCAACCAATACAGGCGCTGCAACAAAAATAGAAGAGTACGTACCTGTTACGACACCTATCAGCATTGCGAAGGCAAAGCCACGCGTTGCTTCACCACCGAAGATGAACAAAATCAACACCGTAA
This sequence comes from Bacteroidetes bacterium UBA7688, assembly GCA_002482815.1. Classification (GTDB taxonomy): domain Bacteria; phylum Bacteroidota; class Bacteroidia; order Chitinophagales; family Chitinophagaceae; genus Rurimicrobium. Next base: position 2,157 of record DLGS01000280.1, on the reverse strand, counting down.
GGAATACGGTTAAGGAAGTCATTACGGTACGGCTAAGGGTATCATTAATGGCGCGATTGATTACACTTACCTTACCCTCACCCGGATTCTTGCGGAAATATTCACGTACACGGTCGAATACAATAACCGTATCATTCATTGAGAAACCGATTACCGTTAATATCGCTGCGATAAAATGCTGGTCAATTTCCAATGCAAACGGTGTGATATCTTTAAAGAAGGAGAATACTGCGAAAGTTACACAAACGTCATGCATCAGGGAGATAATAGTTCCCAAAGAATATTGCCATTTGCGGAATCGGATCAGGATATACAGGAAGATTGCCACCACTGCAAAAATGGTTGCTTTAACTGCACCTTTTTTCAAATCATCAGAAATGGTTGGCAATACTGTTTTTTCCTCTTCAATATAATTATCAGCAAAATCCTGGTACGTTGTAGAGGCAGGAATCAGATTCTCTGCTTTCAAACCATCATATAATTTGGTACGAACTTCAGTACTTACCGCCTCACCTTGCTTATCAATCATATAAGCTGTCGTGATGTTCAGGTTTCCTTTTGTACCAATCGTTTTAACAATCGGGAATTCATTGTTCAAATGTTTTTCCAGTTTGTCCTTTACTTCGGTTACCGTATGCTTTTCAGCAAATTTCACTGTGTAGCTACGACCACCTGAGAATTCCACACCATAGTTAAATCCGTGGAAAATAGAAGCAATACCTAACAGGAAGATAACACCACTTATCATGTAAGTGTATTTCCGTGCTTCAATAAATTTGAAGTGAGCCTTACGGAAAATGGAAGTAGAAATTTTGGTAAAATAATTAAAGTGACGCTCTCTTTTCATCCAGATATCCGTAATCAGACGAGACACCAACAATCCGCAGAATACAGAAAGGAACAAACCCCACATTTGGGTGTAAGCAAAACCTCTTACCGGCCCCAAACCAAAGATAAACAAGATAACAGCTGTTATAAACTGAGAGATGTGACCATCCAACACCGGAGCATAAGAACGTTTGTAACCATCATCAATGGCCTGTTTATAGCTTTTGCCCAATGATAATTCTTCCTTGATACGCTCAAACACAATTACGTTGGTGTCGACCGCCATACCGATAGTCAATACCAGACCGGCAATACTTGCCATTGTCAAAGTAGCGTGAGCTGAAGCCAGAATTGCAATCGTAAAGAAAATATTAAGGATAAGTGCGATGTTAGCTACAATACCACCTGTATTGTAATAAATCAACATCAACGCGAAAATTACTATGAAAGAAAGAATCAAAGAGAATTTACCAGCGGCAATTGATTCAGCTCCCAAAGTAGGACCTACCACTTGTTCCTGAACAATACGTGCCGGAGCAGATAATTTACCTGATTTCAGGATATTGGCAAGGTCCGTTGCTTCGTCAATGGTAAAGCTACCGCTGATTGAGCATCTGCCACCACTGATTTCCTGTGCAACTGATGGTGCAGAATAAACACGGTCATCCATTACGATTGCAATAAATCCACCAACGTTTTCACCGGTCAATCTTTTGAACAAACGCTCACCGGTAGAGTTGAACGTCATTGTAACCTCTGGTTTACCATTCATCTGATCATAATCGCGACCTGCGTCAACGATTTGATCTCCTTCCAGCATTGCACCATCTTTTCCCGGAACCAATTTAATGGCATAAATTCCAAGAGGAGCATTCGGATTAAATTTATTTTTAGAATTTTCTGCTTCAAGTAAGATGCGGATATTGTTTGGCAATTTGCTTTTCACAACATCCAGCTCAAGATATTCCATAAATTTCTTTACATTTTTCTTTTCGATAAATGCAAAGGCAGGATTACCCTGGCTTGAACCAGCCAGTAAAGAAAGCAATGGATTTTTATTGGCTTTAATACCACCAGCTAAAGACGAAGTATCATTTGCAACTTTCGTACCATCTTTTTCGTTCATTAAAGAACTTAAACTTGCAGTGTCTTTTACATCGGTTGCAGCTACTTTGTTTGTATCGGCAGTAACTTCTGCAGCTAATTTATTTGAATCAGTTGATGCAGCAGTTGTATCTTCAATCACAGCAGCTCCGCTCAGGTAAGCAGCCAAAGCTTCATCAGCTTTCAACAAACCATCACTGAAAGCTGATGAAGCTTTGGCTGCTT
>DLGS01000346.1 GCA_002482815.1 Bacteroidetes bacterium UBA7688 | reverse complement strand
GTAAGAGATGGTCGAATATCCGTGCGGCAAAATTACAATTGTTGAGAAGCGATGAGGATGTGATCAATATTAAAAATGTAGTAAACCAACAGTACGAGCAGGCTCTCGCCAATTATAAAAGCAGTCTTGAAAACTATAATGCCTTAAAAGAAAACGTTTCCATTGCTCAGGAAGTTTATGATTTGGTTCAATTGCAATATCGTTCCGGCATCAAAACATATCTTGAAGTCATCACAGCTGAAACCGATTTGCGCAGCGCTCAAATTAATTATTTCAATTCCCTTTACCAGGTGCTGGCCGGCAAAGTTGATGTTCAACGTGCTTTGGGTCAAATCATTTTTTAAATAAATTGCCTAAACCATTTTTACACGCCAATTAATCAGATCGTATGAGTTTTAAGTTTTCATATAAGTTGTTTCAAATTGCATTTTCAGCATCTTTTTTAATCATCATGTCTTGTGGTAATAAAAATGCTGCTCAGCAAGCTCCGCCACCACCATCAGTCTTGCTTCAGGAAGCAGTAGTAACTGATGCGGTTTTTTATGATGAATTTCCGGCTACGGTTTCTGCACTGGAAATGGTAGAGTTAAAACCTCAGGTAAGCGGTTTTATCACCGGTGTGCATTTTGCCGATGGTGCAAGAGTGAAAAAAGGTCAGTTGCTCTATTCAATCGATGAACAATTATATAACGCCAACTATCAGCAGGCAGTAGCTAATGCACAAGTGCAGGAAGCAAATTTGAACAGGGCACAAAAGGATGCAAACCGTTACCATGAGCTGGACAAAAATGAAGCGATTGCCAAACAAATGGTAGACAATGCGGACGCCGCACTGGAAGTAGCAAAGAAGCAGGCTGCAGCTGCAAAAGCAAATATTCAGGGAGCGCAGACCAGTGTTCGTTACACAAAGGTGTATGCACCATTTGATGGTGTAATTGGCATCTCCAATGTAAAGGTTGGCGCGGCGGTAACAGCCGGCCAGACAATTTTAAATACAGTTTCATCGGATGGGAATCTTGCTGTTGATATCAACATCTCGCAGAATGATATCTTCCGGTTTAGTAAATTATTATCTGGTAAAAATAGCTTAACTGACTCAACGTTTAAGCTTGCATTCGGTGCTGATGAGTATCCGTACCCCGGTAGAATTGTTCTGTTGGACAGAGCAGTAAATCCGCAGACCGGAACAATCAAAGCAAGATTGGATTTCCCTAATAAAGACAATTTACTAAGAGCCGGGATGAATGGTATTATCCGTGTAAAAAACAACGATGCTAAAAATGCAGTGTCTATTCCTTACAAGGCAGTAATTGAGCAATTGGGCGAATATTTTGTTTATATCCCAGGAGACAGTAATAAAGTTTCTCAACGAAAAGTACTGTTGGGTAATGTTTTGGGCAGTGATGTGCTGATTAAAGAAGGGCTGAAAGCAGGAGAGAAAGTGGTGGTTGAAGGAGTACAGAATCTTCGCGAAGGAGCAAAAGTGACAATCGGGTCACCTGCTGCTGCACCTGCAGAAAAGAAATAGTCATAACCATTATTGTTGCAAGCTGCAACAAAACAAACCTTAACGAATGATAGCAGATACTTTTATAAAAAAGCCGGTAACAGCCATTGTCATTTCCATCGTCATTGTATTGGTGGGTATTATATCAATGCTCAATTTGCCGGTTGCTCAATATCCTAATATTACTCCGCCGACCGTTACCGTGACCGGAAATTTCACCGGAGCAGATGCCCAGACTGTAGAACAGACAACCACTACAGCCATTGAAACGCAAATTAACGGGACGCCTGGTATGACCTATATGTCCAGCAACAGTACCAGTAGCGGACAAAGTTCCATCAACGTAAATTTCGACATTGGTACAGACGTAAACATCGCAGCACTCGATGTGCAAAATCGTGTCAGTGTTGCCCAGCCTACATTGCCTGATGCTGTTAAACGTTTGGGGCTGACAGTAAGAAAGCGTAATCCAAGTATTATGGTGGCCCTGGCTATCTATTCGCCAAATGGCACGCACGATGCAACCTTCATTGGTAACTATGCAAATATTTATTTGAAAGACGCTCTGCAACGTGTTCCCGGGGTGGGAGATATCGTTTCGCGTGCAGATGATTTTGGAATGCGGATCTGGCTGAACCCTTCTAAACTGGCCAATCTCGGAATGACGCCTGCTGACGTAACAGCAGCATTGGCCGAACAAAATTTACAGATTGCAGCAGGAACAGTTGGTGGAAATCCCCAACCTGTAACACAGACTTTTGAGTATAGCATCCTTACCAATAGCAGGATCAACACCAAAGAACAATTTGAAGATATAATCGTGCGCACAGTTCCGGCAACCGGTACAATTGTTTACCTGAAAGATGTGGCACGTGTGGAACTGGGTAAATTTGATTATGGATCTAATGCTTACGTGAATGGCAAGCCTGGCGCATTTATCCTTATTTATCAGGCTCCTGGTGCAAATGCGCTGGAAACATTTGAAGGCATTAAAAATGCGATGACAGAATTGAAAAAGTCTTTTCCAAAAGACCTTGATTACGCAATGCCTTTGGAAACGGTTACTGTTGTGAAAGTATCCATCAGCGAGGTGTTGCATACTTTGGTTGAGGCTTTGTTGCTGGTTATTTTTGTGGTTTTTTTATTCCTGCAAAGCTGGCGTGCAACTTTAATTCCTATTCTTGCCATTCCCGTTTCTTTGATTGGAACATTCATCTTTTTTATCCCGTTCGGATTCACCATTAATACCCTTACACTTTTCGCATTTGTATTAGCTATCGGTATTGTGGTAGATGATGCTATTGT
>DLGS01000027.1 GCA_002482815.1 Bacteroidetes bacterium UBA7688 | reverse complement strand
ATAGAAAGCCAGGAAAATAAACAGGTTGAATATCGGGTCGATAATGCCGGTCTTGAAGTAGAAATGAGGAAGCCAGGTGCCGGCATATAGTATCACCCACCAGAAAGCCATCTTTTCATTCACCACTTTTTTGCCGATATAAAACAAAGCCAGCAAGGTTGTCATTCCTGCCAAAGCGTTCGGGAAGCGGGCGGCAAATTCATTGATACCAAACACTTTCATGCTCAGCACCTGCAACCAGATAAACAAAGGAGGCTTTTCATAAAAAGGCTGAAAATCGATTTGCATGCGCAGGTAATCTTTGCTCACCATCATTTCACGCGCGCATTCGGCAAAGTTGATCTCGTCCCAGTCGAACAAATGAACCCGACCCAGAAACGGGACAAAGAGGATAAGCGAAAGGATAGCTATTTGAACATATCTTAAAGAAGAATGCATGGTCTAATCGTTTTGAAGTGAAAAATCAGCCTTCTGCTGTTTCCGGTACCTGATGTAATAAATCAGCACACAAATCATAAATGAAACTACCGTACCGATAATGGAACCCACATACACATCGGCAAAAAAATGAGCGGCAAGGTAGACTCTTGAATAACCGGTAGCCAGGGCAAAAAAGAACAGGAACAAACCCCAGGCTCTATAACGTACCGGCAATACACAGGCCAGCATACAGAAAAAACTGAAAGCACCGGTGGTGTGTCCTGAGGGAAAACTATTGTTATGCAAAAGAGCCCAGCTCTTGAGGTGATGCACCCAGGGCTGATTTTCATAAACAACCATGGGGCGGGATGCACCAATCTGGTATTTAATGAGCTGCGTGAGCAAGGATGGAATAAGACAGCTCAAAATTGCGGCGAAAAAAAACCAGGGGTTACGAAAGGGTTTGAAGTAAAAAAGAATCAAACCGATAATTACCAGGGTAAGCCCTTCGCCCAGGCGGGTAATACAAACCATGGCGACATCGGAAAATGGATGATAATGCTGATTGATAAAAGAGAACAAAGTGCGGGTATCGAATTGCCACAATAAAAAAGCACCCGCAATGCACCAGAGCACAAAGGGAATAAAAAAATAGGGGTTTAACTGGTTTATTATAACGGTCTTCAAGCCTTGGTTTTACTTTTAATAAAATAGCGGAACAGTTTTTCTATATTATTGGTATACCATTCTTTACTGAATAATTTGGAGTCGTTGCGCGCCTGCCGGATAAAGAAGAAGGCAAATGGCAACAACATAAGCGAAGACATCCACATCCCGAAGTAAGGTGGCACTTCCTTGGAACTTGAAAGGGTTTCACCGGTTTTGGAGGTAATGAAATACAACACAAAGAAGATTACCGCAATAATCAGTGGCAAGCCAATACCTCCTTTGCGGATAATAGCACCCAATGGTGCACCAATCAGGTAGAGCAACAGACATGCAAAAGATAAAGAGAATTTGCGGTGCCACTCTATCAGGTAGTTGATAAGCTGATCTTCATAAATCTCAAATGTTTTGGCCGTAACGTCGGTGTATAATTTGGCACTCCTGGCCTGCGATTCGGCCATTTCTGTGACTTGCCGGCGTAAAGAATCCGGAATCTGGCTGAGAAAATTACCGGCATATACCTTCGGCGCTTTGACAAGCGCTATTTTCTTTGCCATGCCTTTGCCATAATCCGACTTGATACTGAGATAGGTCTTCAATTCATAAGAGTAACGCTCTGCTTCACGCGGTTTGCTCCTTTTTACACTGTCTATTTGTGTATTCAGTTGCGAAATATTCATCATCGTTTGTCCGCCACGCATGGAGTTTTCATCTGTCTTTTTCACTTTGGTAAAGGCAGACATATCAAACACCTTATCGTATTGTTTGAATTTCATCCGTATCTGCGAATGACTGTTGGGACCGCCCCGACCGTTCACCGCCTCTTCATAGCGCCAGCCATCACGCAGTCTGAAAATCAAATACCGTTTATCTTCTGAGGGAATCATTTCCCCTGCATCGGCCAGTACCAGTTTGTCATTGCCCACACCAGCCGAGTTATCATAAATGATAATGTTTTTAATCGTCTTTCCGTCTTTGCTTTTGCTTCCCACGCGGATGGCATAACCATTAATCTCTGTATTAAACTGTCCTTCGCGGATACTGAGCGTCAGTTTGGAATTGCGCAGGTCGTACAATAAAGTGTAGGCCTTCAGGTTGGCCACCGGGATAATATTATTGCTGAAAAAGAAAGCCATCCCACTGATGAGCATCATTACCACAAACAAGGGGCGCATAATACGGAGCAGGGAAACACCTGAAGACTTGATAGCAACCAGTTCATAATTCTCTCCCATGTTGCCGAAGGTCATAATGGAAGCCAGCAAAACGGCCAGTGGTAAAGCCAGCGGCACCAGCGTGGCAGACATGTAAAAGAGTAATTGCAGGATGAGCCCGACCCCAAAACCCTTCCCGATCAGCTCGTCCATATACAGCCAGAAAAACTGCATGGCCAGCACAAACAGCATCACAAAAAAGGTGACAATGAATGGCCCGATGAAACTGCGGGTAATAAGTATGTCTAATTTCTTGAACAAGAAGGGAAAATTTTGCACAAACCTACTTAATTTGAGCCTGAAAACAGTCATAAATTCATTGGTAAGCTTACCTTCGCTGCCCGATATGCAAGTCAAACAAATACTCACATTGCTGCAAAAAGATGCCACCATCGAGTGGAGGCAAAAACATACCCTGTTTGGCGTGTTGCTCTATGTGGGTTCCACCGTGTTTGCCGTATTTATGATGAACGGCCAACCGGAACCTAAAGTGTGGAACGCCTTGTTCTGGCTCATCCAGCTTTTTGTAACCGTCAATTCAGTTGCCAAAAGCTTTTTGCAGGAATCGCAGGCACGGTACCGTTATTATTTCAGCATCGTTTCGCCGGGAGTTTTTATGGCAGCCAAACTGATTTACAACCTTGCCCTGCAATTGCTCATCAGTCTGCTCAGCCTTTTATTATTTTCGGTGATGCTGGGCAATCCGTTGGAACAAACCGGCTTGTTTCTGCTGGTGACTCTCCTGGGAGGAATGGCTTTGTCCAGTGTGTTTACCTTTTTGTCTGCCATTGCCGCTAAGGCCAATCAGAATGCAGCATTGATGGCTGTATTGGGTTTCCCGATTATCACACCCGTACTGATGATACTGAGCAAACTGGCTACCAAAGCCATTATGCCCATCTACCAGGCGGGCTGGGGCCAGCTGGCACTGGTGCTTTGTATGCTCATCGTGCTGGTGATAATTCTCAGCCTTATCCTGTTTCCTTTTTTGTGGAAAGAGTAATTCACCTGCTGCATTAGCTTAAAAATCTTCCGGACACTTTGATGGGAAATTAAAATGAGTAAATTTGTGAGCGCCACAATCAAAGGGCGTATTTCAAGCATTACACTAATCATTTTAACTACACAAAAGCTTATGAAAAAACTCTTATTCTTTTCCTTCAGCATTTTGATGCTGAATGTTTTTACTGTTGCTGCGCAAAACGATAACCAGGGCGACCTGCGTGAAAAATCCCTGCGTTTCTTTGTCAACAGCATCGATTTCCTTTCCAAAAAAGGAGACAATATCCTTCCGGCCTTCAAAAAGAACCACAACAAACGCATTATTTACCGCTACAGCAATAAAAATATCGACCTGGTCAATACCCTTTATTACACCCAAAAAGCCAACCCCGACTGGAAGGAAGATGCCGACCGTGTGATGGCTGTGTCCAAAAACTTTCATCCTAAATATGAAGTGGTACAAATCAGCGACCCTGCGCAGGACGTGAAAAAAGCAGAATTTGACCTGAATGCTGTAGTGTCCAACGAGCTGCAGGATGGCGAATTTCGTTATGTGATTATTTCTTATAAATCTGTAGGTAGCATGGATATGTTTTATACCGGTGAAATCATGTGTAAATATGATGCCAAAGGCAACCTGGTAAAATACAGTTCTATTGAGAAATAAGGCTTTCCCCTCCGATATACAACCAAGTACAAACCACAGCAGCAGCTGTGGTTTTTTTGGTTTAAAGCGGTTTTATAGCATCGGGAGTTCCCGAAAGGTCGTTTCTGTCTGTTTGAAGCTTTCGGGAGGTTCCGAAAGGTTGTTTCTATCCGTTTGAAGATGTCGGGAATACCCGCTTGGCTCATGCACCCCTGCATGCAGGTTTTGGGTAGTATAATGTCTATTATTTTCTGATTTCTATCTTCTCCCTGCTAATATTTCCCTGCGCAGTGCTGAATTCGAGGATGTAAATACCATTCGGAGCATTGACATGCAGGCTTGCCTGTTGATTGGAGAGGGTAAGTTCCTTTTGATAGATGGTTCTGCCAAGTAAATCATACACTTTTGCAGTAGCGTTCGTCATGCTAAGCGAAGACGAAGCCTCCAGCACAAAGCTTCCGTTCGATGGATTGGGAAAAACGCTGAAACCTATTTTTAAAGATTTAGTTTCCGCTATACTTGTTTTCCCATTAGTTTCATAGCGGGTAATTGTCGCCAGGGAACCAGGATCTGTATTGTTTACTGATAAACCCAAAGCAAGAATCTTTAAATCCTTTTGCAGCAAAAATTTATTCATACCGGCACCCAGTGCATCACTACCAAATGGTACACTCAATAAAGTGCCATTTTCCCCAAATGAATTATCAATCGAACCATCTTTATTTGCTTTTACGATCGCAATATTATATTGTCCGGTATAAATGTTTCCTGCTCTTCCCCCTAACAAAATCTTATCGTCCGGCATCACCATAACATCAAAGCATTTATTGTACTCTCCCGTGTCCCAGGTAAAATGAGTATATCCAACATGTGCAAAGCTGGTATCAGGTGTGCCATCCACATTCAATCTTCCAATTATAAATGGGCCTGGTGTCATGAAAGCAGTATAACCGCAAACCAATACTTTGCCATCGGATTGTAATGCTAAAGACTGAGAATATGGAGCTGGAACGGCTTGTGCCACGCCTGTATGATTGAAACTTGTATCAAGTTTACCATCCGATAAATAACGCGCTACATGAAACTCTTTGAATAAAGCAACAATCCGGCCATCGGGCATCAGTTCAATTTTGTTTAGACTCCATAATTCGGCTGCCTTATTAATAATTTTCCCATTGAGTCCAAAACTGCTGTCAGGTCGTCCATCATTATGAAAACGTAAGATTGACTGGTAAGATCCTGATTCATATGCGCCTACTATGATTTTACCATCAGGTTGTAAGATTACATCTGTGCCTGTGCAATTACCAGCAGAAGAATCACAAAAAATTCCATTTTTACCAAAAGAAATATCCATTTTCCCATTTGGGAGCAACCTGTAAATGATAAGAACATTGTGTGGAATAACTCCACCAGTCACCAGAATTTTATTGTCAGGTTGTACGGTTACAAAACCTGAATAAAGTGATACGGGAGAACCATCACTATAATATAATGGCGGTTTAGAAATGCCGCCTGATCCGAATAAATAGTCAAACTTTCCGTTATTGAGGAAACGCATAATTCCCATGGGGGTGCTCGCCACAATTTTACCATCTGATTGCAATACAGCGTCATTTATTTCCCAACTTTCCCATTCTTTAAAACCACCATAAGTTGCTATACCCTTATTCCCAAAAGATAGATCAAGCCCTTCATTGTATTGGGCCTGCAATGGGAATGTTCCGATGATGCAAAGAATAAGAAGTAGAAGATGTTTCATTGGCCGGAATGTTTATGCTTTAATTTAGTTGGCATTGCTATAATGCAAGCTTACAATTTCATCAACTTTCCTTGTTTTACTTTAGTCCTGTTACTTTCAATGGTGTAATAATAAACTCCTGAAGCCCACTGGTCAGCCGGAATAAGATAACTATTTTGAGAGGCCTGCAATGTGGTGCGTAATATCACTTTACCGTAAACATCACACACCACTAACTGTAGAGGATATGTAGTAATATATTGTAAATTGAATGTAGAAGTGGACGGATTAGGAGCAATTGTATAATTGTTGAACGATTTGTCTTCCTTGATACCAGCTGGAAAACAACTTATATTGGTGAATAATTTGACATCATCGGTAGAATAATCCCCTAATTGGCCATACTCATTTTTTCCGCTTGTCCATAATGACTTATCTGTTTGCGTGGCAAAAGTAGAATTATAGCCCACTTCTGCAGAAGCCCATTGCTCAGATGTACTCACTTGTTTTAATTTTACCGTACCATATGCAATGGTACCGTCTCCAAATTCACCGTACTGGTTAGTTCCGCTAGACCAAAGTGTACCATTATTTTTTACTGCTACGGTATGGCGATATCCTTTAACCATTTTCCAGTCGTTATCAGTACCTATTTTTGTTGGTTTTGTTTTTTGATCTGTTGTACCATCCCCCAATTGTCCAAATCCATTGATGCCCCAGGTCCACAAGGTGCCATCCGTTTTAATTGCCATTGAATAATTACTTCCTGCGCAGATTAATTTCCAATCCGTATCAGTCCCAATATTAACAGGCGAATAAATGGTTTTGCTATGCCCGCTTACACCGTTCCCTAATTCGCCATAAATATTTGTCCCCCAGGCCCACAAGCTACCATCATTTTTAAGCGCTACACAATGAGATGCTCCCGCACTAATAGTTTTCCAGTTTTTTTCTGTGCCTACCTGTGTAGGGATAAGCATGTCAATTGAAGAGCCTATGCCCAACATCCCATCATAATTAAATCCCCAGGCCCATAGCGTTCCATCCGTTTTGATTGCCATCGTAAAATTACTGCCGGCCGAAACCATCTTCCAGTCATTAGCTGTCCCGAGTTGGGTAGGTGCAAACTTTTTATAAATTGTGTTGTCTCCTAATTGACCGTCGCTATTATAGCCCCAAACCCACAAGGTACCATTTGCCTTGATTGCTGCTGTGTGATATCCTCCGGCCGAAACAGATAACCAATCCAGGTCTGTTCCTATCTGAACTGGATTATGTTTGTCGGTCATCGTTCCCGTACCCAACTGGCAGGTAGCATTCGATCCCCATGCCCAAAGGCTTCCATCCTGTTTAATTGCTATGGTATGATTGAATCCTGCAGTAATATTTTCCCAACACTGTGCCTTTGTTGATTGCAAGGATGCAGTAAATAGTACAAAAAGAATAAATACAGTTTTCATAAGTAGATGGATCTGAATTAAAATTATGAAAAAGCCCGCAACAAACTAATTTGTTGCGGGCATTTTTAATAAGAGACTAATTTAAACCTATTTGTTGAAGCGGCTGCTCACCACCATTTCTTTGCTGCCGGGGGTGTATTTGTAGAAGCCCTCTCCGGATTTCACACCCAGGTAACCTGCCTTCACCATATTGGCCAGCAAGGTAGCCGGAGCATATTTCTGATTGCCGAAGCCCATATGCAGCACATTCATAATGCTGAAACAAGTGTCCAGACCAATAAAATCTGCCAGTTGTAACGGGCCCATCGGGTGCGCCATTCCCAGTTTCATAATCGTATCAATGTCTTCGATACCAGCTACGCCTTCCTGCAAAGCAAGAATAGCTTCGTTGATCAGTGGCATCAGGATACGGTTGGAAATAAAGCCCGGGAAATCGTTCACCACGCAAGGCACTTTGCCAATGTGGGTCGTCAGTTCGCGGATAATATCCGTTGTTTCTTTATCTGTAGCATAACCATTAATGATCTCTACCAGTTTCATCACCGGTACAGGATTCATAAAGTGCATA
>DLGS01000270.1 GCA_002482815.1 Bacteroidetes bacterium UBA7688 | reverse complement strand
GTTCAACTTTGGTTTTTTTCCAGGCTTGTGCCACAAAGTCGAACACCCCGAACATATTACCATGATCGGTGATGGCAATGGCGGGCATTTCGTCCTTTTCTGCTTTGGCAAACAGGCGCGAAACGCTCGAAGCACCATCGAGCAGTGAATATTGGGTATGATTGTGGAGGTGGGAAAACTTCATAAAGGCTCAGCTACTTTTTCCCCTGAAAAAGGGGATACAAAATAACGCAAATCCCCGCCCAAAAACATACATTTCTTTCCACAAATTGAATAACTTTAAAGTATCATAATGCCCATGCAGACCTAAATAGATTTTGCATACTTTAATTATATGGAACTACTTGGCTGGATATTACTTTTCGTCCTTATTCTTTATGCAATTATTGAGTTTAAATTTTTGAAAAATCGAAGAGGCAAATGCCCAAAATGTGGCAAAAACGATTGGTCAACAATTGACGTAGAAGAAACTACGACGATAACCACATTTTATAAATGTAAAAACTGCGGCTTTGGCTGGAATACGGTTAATACCAAAACCGATAATTAGCAAGAAATAAAAGTTACAAACTGATTATAATCTGTCCTTCTACCCACAAGAGATAACATAATTGCAGCACTTTCATATTTGAATTTATTTGTTCTACATCCAGATGGCTGCCAGCTGCCTGAAAAACTCATATTTAACGAGAATACACTATAGCCCTCTCATCGTTTTGACGCGGAGGGCAGTCTTTGTATATTCATTTGTGTTTTCAAATTGCTCTGTATTAGCTACATATACAGGATAGCCGACCTTCATGGTTAATAGATTTAACGCCGGATGTTGCGGTTTATCATCAATTTTTATAAGAACTTTATATCCTTTCGGAAAATAGACATAGTAATAGTTTACATCATCAATTTCTATTGGAACTGGCATAAATAATACCTTCTCATAAGAGCTGTTTAAAAAGCTAAGTTTTGTAATTACAATAGGAAAATGAAGTGTAACATCTTCATTTTTTATCAATAGTTCTCTTATTTGATTTTCAAATTTAACCCCAACGTTCACATGCCTTACTTCTTCGCGTTTTGATATAGAACAACGCCATAAAACACTAATCACAAAAGATGCCAATTTGTTTACCTCAATGTTATCTAAAACTGATATATCCTTATTGACAATAATTGGCATGCGGTCTATTAGGATCTCTTTGCCATAGTCATCCAAAATTCCCAATTTTTTTTGGTCGCAATTAGCGCAAAGTATATGGTCATCATATACACCAATTCTACTCTTTTTTAGATAATCAATATTTTGTAAAACCATCTTTAAAGCATCGCCTTCAACTTTGGAGTCTTCATACAAAAACCGATAGAATGCCTCAGGAATTAAATGCGCCTTACACAATATGTCTGTGTCCGCGCAGAGCCTACATAGTGGTTTTGAATTTTTAGAAGTCATATGTAAAACTAATTCTTTCGACCTTGCCCGGCAAATGAGCTCTTGCCTACTTTCCACCTTGGGTGAAAGTGGTTCCATTGCACCAACTGGATCAAAAACAAAAGCCACTGAAAAATTCAGTGGCTTTTGTTTTAAGTGAACCGGATTGGATTCGAACCAATGACCCTCAGCTTAGAAGGCTGATGCTCTATCCAACTGAGCTACCGGTCCATTTTTTTAAAGAAGTGCAAATGTAGCCGTTTTCTTTAAAAAACAATCAGGAAAATTTAGACCTGGAATACGCCACCCTTCCATTCTCTTTCGATAGGGGAATGATTGGCAGCATGAATACTTTCGGCAATCAGCCTGCGGGTATCTGCCGGATCAATGATTTCATCCACCCAAAGCCTTGCCGCAGCGTAGTAAGACATGGATTGAGCCGTATATCGGTCAGTAATGGTTTTTAATAATTCAGCTTCTTTTTCCGGTGTAATTTCTTCGCCTTTTGCTTTCAAAGACGCTACCTGAATCTGCAACAATACTTTTGCAGCCTGCTCACCACCCATTACAGCAATCTTTGCATTCGGCCATGCGTAAATAAAACGTGGATCGTAAGCCTTACCACACATAGCGTAATTACCCGCTCCATAGGAATTTCCAATGATGAAAGTGATTTTAGGCACTACAGAATTTGCAACTGCATTGACCAGCTTCGCACCATCCTTAATAATGCCGGAATGCTCGGAACGGCCACCGACCATAAAGCCGGTTACATCCTGCAAAAACACCAATGGAATTTTCTTTTGGTTGCAATTCTGAATAAAACGGGCTGCTTTGTCGGCACTGTCATTATAAATTACCCCACCCATCTGCATTTCGCCTTTTCCGCTTTTTACAATCTTGCGTTGGTTGGCTACAATGCCTACAGCCCAGCCTTCTACCCGTGCATAACCGCAAACAATGGTCTTGCCATAATCCTGTTTGAACTGGTCGAATTCTGAGTTATCAACAATACATTTGATGACGTCTACCACATCAAAATTCTTATTGTTGTCAACGCTTACCAATCCATAAATATCCTTTATATCGCGGGTCGGAGGAATCGGCTTAACTCTATCAAAACCTGCTTTGTCCTGGCTGCCGATTTTATCAACAATACGGCGTACCTGGTCCAGGCACTCCTGTTCGGTATTAAATTTATAATCGGCAATACCACTGATTTCGGTATGTGTTTTGGCGCCACCTAAGGTCTGCAGGTCAATATCCTCGCCGATTGCAGCTTTAACCAGGTATGGCCCTGCCAGGAAAATTGAACCATTCCCTTCGACCATCAGCGTTTCGTCGCTCATAATAGGAAGATAAGCACCGCCAGCCACACAACTGCCCATTACCGCAGCGATTTGGGTGATACCCATTGCACTCATCACAGCATTGTTGCGAAAGATGCGACCAAAATGTTCCTTATCCGGAAAAATCTCATCCTGCATGGGTAAATAAACACCGGCACTGTCTACCAGGTAAATAACCGGCAAACGGTTTTCCATGGCGATTTCCTGCAGGCGGAGGTTCTTTTTGCCACTGATAGGAAACCAGGCTCCGGCTTTAACGGTATTATCATTTGCTACAATCACACATTGGCGGCCACTAACATAACCCAAACCGCCAACCGTACCACCGGCAGGACATCCACCTTGTTCAGGATACATGTCGTAACCTGCAAAACTTCCGATTTCAGTAAATACAGTGTCTTTATCAATCAGGTACTGGATGCGCTCTCGGGGAGACAATTTGCCTTTTTCCCTGTTCTTGTCCATTGTTTTTTTGCCGCCACCCAGGCTGATCTGGTCGTGCTTATGCTTCATTGCGCCAATGGCAAGGCGCATGGCGTCTTCGCTTTTATTGAATTCTAAATTCATAGGTTGGAATGAGGGGACAAATATAAAGCAATGAAACTATAAAAGGGAATCGTTTAAAACAGACGTAAAATCACCAATAGACAGGTTTTTAGCGGGTAATACCACATTTGCCTGTTCATAAATATCTTTCCGCTTTTTTAATAATTCTTCCATATCCAGTGGCCAGTCTTCCTTTGATAATAATGGGCGTTGTTCTGCTTCATTTTCAAGATGCTCCATCAGTGTTTCCATCGGTGTATCCAGATAAACAACCGTTCCTGATTGCTTCATCTTTGCCAGGTTATCGTGAAAACAAGGTGTGCCTCCACCACAAGCTATCACTGTGCCCGAGGGAAAAACCTCCATAATCTGAACAAGGGTTTGCTGCTCCAGTTCGCGGAAAGACGTTTCGCCGAAACGTTCGAAAAAACCATTGATTGTATGACCTGTCCTCACCGAAATCATATCGTCCAGGTCGATGCAGTTCAGATTAAATGCAGCAGCTATCTGCTCTGCCCAATAGCTTTTACCCGCGCCGGGCATACCAATGAGGTAAATATTTTTGTAAGTTCTTTTCAAAACAATAGATTGTAAATTGATTTAAATCTCAAACTCATCACCTTCTTTACTGGCGTATGACTCCGGGAACACACTTCTTGCTTCTTCCTCAAATTCAATAACAGATTTATACTTCGAAGAATAATGACCGAGGATTAATTTATCTGTCTTCGCCTTCAGGGCTATCTCTGCTGCCTGCTTTGCAGTGCTGTGAAATCTGCTCGCAGCGCGGTCTGCATCCGATTCCAGGTAAGTACTCTCGTGATAAATAATATCAGCATCATTAATGTGCTTCAAAAACGAATCGGTGAAAATAGTATCGGCACAATAAGCATATCGCTTGTCCGTTTTACCCTGCTCAGTAACCCATTCATTCTTCACAATCGTTCCATCTTTCTTTTCGTAGTCTGCGCCGGCTTTCAGTTGCTTATAATAAGCTGCAGGAATTTCGTAATAACGACATCTTTCCGGAAGTAATTTTCTCCCTTTCGATTTTTCGGTAATTAATATTCCCTGGCAAAATATCCGGTGTTCTACAGGGAAACTTTGCAAATTAAGGATCGCGGTATCGGCTAAAATACCACCATGCTCTGCTAGCTCCACAAAATTCAAAGGATAACTCAAAGTGGTATTCGCTACATCCAGTATAGATTGAATAATTGATTGCAATTCTTTTGGTGCGTATAGAAAAAGCGGTTCTGTGCGGCCCAATAAACTCATAGAATTTAAAAAACCAGGCAAGCCGAAATAATGATCTCCGTGTAAATGACTGATAAATACATATTTTATTTTACGCCAGCCAATTCCATGTTTTTTGAGCAACACTTGCGCAGCCTCTCCACAATCCACCATTATTAATGTCCCGTCAATACTCACAATCTGACAGGTTGGATACCGGTCATAAGCAGGTAAAGCAGAATTATTTCCTAAAATCGTAATCTTCATCGGGATATAAAATCAAATGAAAGGCAAACTACAATGGTTTTTGCATAATTTTGAAAGATTAATTATGAAAAGTATTGTAAAAAAGATTTCACTCTGCATTTTCAGTTTGTTCCTGTTGACAACGGGATGCAAGAAAGATGTTGAAATTCCTGACAGCAGCTCAAAAAACACGGACATCACCTTCTCTGTCCCGCAGGGCTGGCCGGCACCGTATTACAATTTCAAAAACAACCAGCTCACCAATGCGGGTTTTGCTTTGGGCAGAAAATTGTTTTACGATACACGTTTGTCCCGCGACAATAGTGTTTCCTGTGGCAGTTGCCATCAGTCCTTTGCAGCTTTTGCACAGGCCGACCACGTGGTAAGCCATGGCGTTGACGATTTACTGGGAACACGTAATTCTCCGGGATTATTTAATCTCAACTGGAACACCAGTTTTATGTGGGATGGTGGCATCAACCATATTGAAGTTCAACCGTTAGGACCCATTGCCAATCCTGTAGAAATGGATGAAAATATCGGAAACGTTTTAGTAAAGCTGAATAATGACGCTCAGTACAAAAAAATGTTTCAGGATGCCTTTGGCAGCAGCGAAATCACTTCAGAAAAATTATTGAAATCAATGGCCCAGTTTATGGGTGCTATGGTTTCTTCGAATGCTAAATACGATAAGGTTTCAAGGAAAGAAAACGGAATCAGCTTTACGGAAAGTGAGCAGGCAGGACTTACAATCTTTGAAAACAAATGTGCGACATGCCATACCGCACCACTATTTACAGACCATTCTTTCAGAAATATCGGCCTCAAACCCAATAGCATAAACGATAGCGGCCGGGCACACATTACCCGTGATGCGAATGATTTGTATAAATTTAAAGTCCCGACTTTAAGAAACCTTTCTTACACCGCTCCATATGGTCATGATGGTCGTTTCAATACGCTGGACCAGGTTTTCGACCAAATGGAAAAGGATATTTACAGTCATCCAACTGTAGACCCCTTAATGACATCCGGCATAAAACTTAGTGCTACAGAACGCGAAAATTTAAAAGCTTTCCTGAAAACACTGGATGATGAAACGTTTGTAAAAGACAAAAGGTTTGCAGAGCCGTCGCTTTAATTTCCGGAGAGATTTTCAACTGCTTTTATAAACAAATCAATGTCATTTTCTGATGTGTCCCAGGCACACATGAGGCGGACTTCATTAATAT
Organism: Bacteroidetes bacterium UBA7688; assembly: GCA_002482815.1. GTDB lineage: Bacteria > Bacteroidota > Bacteroidia > Chitinophagales > Chitinophagaceae > Rurimicrobium. The sequence continues at coordinate 6,887 of DLGS01000270.1, read as the reverse complement.
CTTCGCGCCACACATAAAACGGGAATTGCTGCGTCAATGCCTCATTCCAGGATAAGGGGATCGTGGCAAACACAACATTTGCCGATACCGGACGGGTTATTTTTATCTGAGCAAACGGTTTTAAACCCTGCGCTAACTGTTGAGCCATATTGTTGGCATGCAAGGCCGTTTTCCGCCACAATTCATCTTTAAGTAAAGCCTGATATTGAGCCGCAATAAACCTTGTTTTGGACGCTAACTGCATAACTTGCTTGTGTTTATAGTTAAGGTGTTCGCTGAGTTTTTTATTAAAAACAACAACAGCTTCGCCAAACATCATTCCCAGCTTTGTCCCTCCCAAAGAAAGAATATCCACGCCCACCTTTGTGCTGATATCTTTTAAACCGCAAGCTAATGATGCTGTTGCATTAAAAAAACGGGAACCATCCATATGAAAGTACAAATCGTGTTCCCGGCACAGATTCCCAAATGCAGTTAATTCTTCAGCAGTATAAACACTTCCGTATTCGGTAGATTGTGTAAGCGAAAGCATTTTAATCTGTGGGAAATGTAAATCGCCCTTTCGTATCAGGCGTTGTCTCACCGTTTCGATTTCCAGTTTTCCGTTTTCGTTGGTCGGCAAAGGGAAAAAGCGGCAACCCGTAAACGTTTCCGGAGCAGAAGATTCATCATTATAAATATGAGAAATGTCGGCACATAAAACTGCATGATAAGATTGGGTGGCGGCACTAATACTCAATACATTTGCTCCCGTACCATTAAATACAAAATGCACATCAAGCTCTGCATCAAACACACGGCGAAATAAGTCAACCGTATTTTTTGTCAGTTCATCATTACCATAAGAACCTGCATGTTCAATATTCGCTTCCATTAAAGCCTTCATCACCTCCGGCAGTACACCGGCATAGTTATCACTTGCAAAAGATTTCATTCAGTCCGGGTTAATTATAATTAGAAAAAATATTTTTATGTGTTGCCGAGCAATTTTATTCGTTTATCATTTGCAGAAATTCATCTTCGGTCAGTATGGAAATTGTTCCCAGCTTCTTCGCCTTTTCCAGTTTTGAACCTGCATCTTCCCCTACAACCAGATAATTCAACTTACTACTGACTCCACCCAAAATAACACCACCTTTTGCTTCTGCTTTTGCTTCAGCCTCACTTCGTTTCATTTGGGAAAGTGTACCGGTGAATAAAAAAGTTTTCCCTTCAAACGCACCGCCAGATTGGCTTTTCTGTTGCTGAAGATTATGAATATTGACACCACATTCTTCCAGCAAGTCAATTATATGGCGATTTTCATGCAGAGAAAAAAAGTGAGCAATAGAACCTGCCACTTTAGGTCCAACATCTTCCAGTTCAATTAACTTCTCCTCTGTCCAATCATAAAAATCTTTTAAGTTACTCACCTTTCTAGCCAGGTTTTTAGCGGTTGTTTCGCCGACATGACGAATTCCCAAACCAAAAATCAAACGATGTAAAGCTTGTGCTTTTGATGCCGCTATTGCGTTTTGCAAATTGGCAATTGATTTCTCTTTGAACCCTTCCAGCTGACTGACTTTATGCCAATCCATGCGATATAAATCAGGAACAGTATTCAAGATTCCTAATTCAAAAAACTTCGCAACATTTGATTCACCCATCCCCCGGATATCCATTGCATCTTTACTACAGAAATGAATGATTCTTTCCACAACCTGAGCGGGGCAGGCAATATTGATACAACGCCAAACTGCTTCTTCAGCAGGTTTTTCGAGCAACTCGGCACACACCGGGCAATGTGTCGGGAAAATAATTTTCTCCTCAGAACCATCACGCAACTCTGCCAATGGTTTTACAATATAAGGAATAACATCTCCTGCCCTTTCCACTAACACAGTATCACCAATATGAATATCTTTTTCGCGTACCACATCTTCATTAAACAAAGAAATGGAACTGACCATTGCCCCGCCAATATTTACCGCATCGATTTTTGCAACCGGCGTTATAGAGCCAGTCCGCCCGACCTGAAATTCAACTGCACGAAGCTTACTGGTAGCCTGTCTGGCCTTAAATTTATACGCAACAGCCCATCGTGGATGATGTGCTGTCATTCCCATCCTTTCCTGCTGTGCTATACTATTCACCTTTATTACGAGGCCGTCAATTTCGTAAGGCAAATCATCCCGCCGCTGTTCAAAATCCGCACAGTACTGAATGACCTCTTCAATTTTGGTAAACGTCCTTAATTCCTTTGCCGGGGTCGGGAAACCAATTTTATACAACCATTGCAGCGAATCAAAATGAGTAGCCAAAACTTCAGGTCGTCCCGTTTTCTGTTCTAAAGAATAATCGCTTATGTGGTATAAAATGGCTGACAATTTACGCTTCGCCACTTCATTCGGATCCAACATACGAAGCGTGCCTGAAGCTGCATTTCGTGGATTAGCCAGGGGAGCCTGACCTTCTGCCGCACGATGTTTGTTTAATGCTGCAAAGGTATTTTTATGAATAACCACTTCTCCGCGAATTTCAATTTGCTGAATCCTTTCCTGATGAAAATCTGCAGAAAGCGGAATGGATTTAATTTGTTTGACATTAGTTGTGATTTCTTCTCCATTGACACCATCTCCCCGGGTTGCAGCTCTTACGAGTTTTCCGTTTTCGTAAATCAAAGAAATACTGGCTCCATCATATTTTGGTTCTACACAAAAAACAATTTCTTCATTTGGCACCAGACCCGAACAGCGTTTTGCCCAATCAGTAAGATCTTCAGCATTATAAGTATTATCAAGGCTAAGCATTGGAACCAGATGCGCCACCGTAGGCAGTCGTTCAGAAATTCCATAGGCAACCCTTTGTGTTGGCGAATCTTCAGATACCCATTCAGGGTGTTCTGCCTCCAGCTTTTTTAAGGCAGAAAACAACTGATCGTATTCAGCATCAGCAAAAACGGGTTCGCTTTCTACATAATAGCGCCAATCGGCATACTTTAATACTTCACGCAATTGCGATGCGACCTCCTCTGAATTGACAATCCCTTTGCTTAATAATGATTTAGCTACTTGAAAAATTCTTTGCTGGTCTTCTTTAGAATACATAAAAACAGATTAATTGCCGTTGCGCAAAGATTGAAAACTTAAGGAAGACCTGCAAATTTGAATAATCCAATTCCCTGAGAAGATTTAAAAATGTTCCTGAATTGAAGTTGAAAAATCTAAATATAAAATCCACACACTAAAACAAAGCAAAGGGCGTTATTATTTTTCTTTTGGGTGCTCCCCTCCATATCCTTATCTTTGGCAGTCAAATTTTTATTAAAAACAACAGCTAGTCTATAGCCATTAATTTTTATGCGTAAAATTCTATCTTTCCTGTCTTTAACAACCTTAATTGGCTTTAACCAGGCCTTTGCTCAATCGACCACCCTGGGTGGTGTTAAAGGTTTCGTTTATGAAAAAGAAACCGGTGAAGCGTTAAGCTCTACCAATATCTTTGTAAAAGACACAAAAACCGGTGCTCAAACTGATGAGAACGGTTATTTTGCAATAGGACAATTACCTCCCGGCACTTATACTTTATTTGCCACTTCTTTTGGATATGACACTGCATTTGTAACCGTAAAAGTTGAAGCCGGTCAATTTGAATCTAAAAAATTCTTTCTGGAAAGCAGAGGTTTAGAATTGAAAGGGGTGGACATTTCTGCCAGAAAAATTCAAAAAACCACACGTGTAAACATTGGTAAGACCACGATTACACCGAAAGAAATTAAATTACTGCCCAGTTCAGGCGGGGAACCGGATCTGGCTCAATATCTTCAGTGGACTCCCGGGGTAACCTTCACTGGTGATCAGGGTGGACAATTGTATATCAGAGGTGGTTCTCCGGTTCAAACCGGTATTTTGCTGGATGGTATTACAATTTATAATCCATTTCACTCTATTGGTTTATACTCTGTTTTCGAAACTGAAGCAATCCGCTCAGCTGATGTCTATACAGCAGGCTTTAATGCCACTTATGGCAATAGAAGTTCAGCCATTGTAGATATCCATACAAAAGATGGTAACACCCAGCGCCTTTCAGGGGTTGTGTCAGTCTCTCCGATAATGGTTCGTGGAATGCTGGAAGGCCCGCTATCGAAGCCAAAAACACCGGACGGAGGAACTTCAACCTTCCTTATTTCTGCCAAACACAGTTATTTAAGCCAAACCTCTAAACCACTTTATGGCAGCCTTGGAGAAGAATTCAAGAACGGTCTTCCTTTCGAATTTACTGACCTTTATGGCAAGGTAACTTTTAGCGGAAACAACGGCTCTAAATTCAATTTGTTTGGTTTCAATTTCAGAGATAAAGCAAAAGTTTTCAACTCTTTGGGCGCAACAACAGCACAATTTGACTGGAATTCATATGGAGCTGGTACAACATTTGTGGTTTCTCCAAGCGGATCATCCTCTTTGATCAATGGTAAATTTGCCTATTCTTCCTATAAAATAAACAATAAAGAAATAAACTTTACCCCAAGAAGCAGCAGCATCAACAACTTTGAGGGCGCAATCGATTTTACTTATTTTCTGCCGGCTTACAGCCAATTGAATTATGGTATTGAAGTAGCCGGACAAAGCACTAAACTCGATTACAAAAGCTCTATCGATACAGTTATCTCTACACTAAACAGGAATAATACCACCGCTGCTGCATTTTTTGTGTACAAAAAGAATTTCAACCAACATTTCATTCTTGAGCCAAGTATTCGTTTTCAGTATTATTCTTCTCAAGGGAAATTTTCACCTGAGCCACGCATCAACCTGAAATATAACATCACCAGCAATTTGCGTTTCAAAGCTGCAGCCGGTTTATATTCTCAAAACATTGTCGGTATCAAATCAGATCGTGACATTGTCAATTTCTTCAATGGCTTTGTTTTGAGTCCGGATGAAAAAATACTGAACACAGACCGTGAAGCAGTAAACAATAACCTTGAAATGGCACAACACGTCGTTGCCGGTGTGGAATTTGATATCCAGGATGTTGAAATTAACGTTGAGCCCTGGTACAAAAATTTCTCTCAGATTATACAATTGAATCGTACAAAAGATATTAATGGCGCCAGCACTGCAAACTTCCAGGCAGACAAAGGCAAAGCTGCAGGATTAGACATCTCTGCAAAATATGTTGTTAAGCGCGTATTCCTGTGGGGTGTAGTTTCTTACCAAAAAATAGAATACACAACAAGACTTGAAAACTTTGATGGTTCGTTCTCTACCCAGAATTACCCACCTCCTTTCGATCGCCGTCTGAATATTAACCTTGTTGGTTCTTATACTTTTGGTAAAAAGAAAAACCTGGAAGTATCGGCGAGATTCAATTATGGCTCCCCTTTCCCATTCACACAAACACAAGGATTTAACGAAAACGTGAACGTTACCGGTAATATCAGCGGCAATATCCTTTCTCAGAACGGCAGCTTAAACACCATTTATGCCAGCACAATCAACGGAGGCAGGCTGACACCTTTCCACCGTCTTGATCTGTCTGTGAAAAAAACATTTAAACTGAGCACCTACTCTACTTTGGAAACAACCTTTGCAATGACTAACGTTTATGACAGAAACAATATTTTCTACGTAAACAGGATTGAAAATAAAGTTTACTACCAATTACCGGTTTTCCCGAGTTTGAATGTTTCCTGGCGCTTTTAAGATGAACACGAATGGGTTTTAAAAAAAAGAATACTAACCATATAAAAACAGTTGCGTTACTATCGCTTGCTATAAGCAGTAGTAACGCTTCTTTGTCTCAAACACATACACCGTTTTTGAGTCACAGGCAATGGCTGAATAATGCCGACCAACAATACTTTCATCAGCTATATCCTGCAACTTCATTTTCTGCAAACAGGCATCTTGAAGGTCATTCTGCATTTTACCTCAGCAACGATGCTGCAGTCGAAAAAGACAAGGCAGAATTTCTTCGCAATGTGGCGAACCTGAAAAGCGGAAGGGGAATTGAAGACAATTTTTCTGTTAATCCGGTCTACAACGAAAGAATATCTTTTGCCAAGGCTCAATATTTTTTTCAGAAAAAAGATTGGGCGCAGGCCGTTGCAGCTTATGAAAAAGCAGGCATAGAAAACCTGAGCAATAAAGAAATCGCTGATTCAAAATTTGAATTGGCTTATGCTTATTTCAACAATAAGCAGTTTAATGAATCAGAAGCTTTGTTGGCTACGATTAAAGATATTGATGGCGAATACGCAACTTCAGCCAATTATTATTTCGGATTGCTGGCGTATAATAAAGGTAATTATAAAGAAGCGCTGAAAAGCTTTGAAAAAATTGAAACCAAACCGGAGTATCAAAACCTGGTTCCGTACTACATTGCCGAAATCCTTTATTTTGACGGGCAACAAACTGCGGCATTGCAAAAAGCAAAAACCGAACTGAGCAAAAACGAAAAATCCTATTACGATAACGAATTCCATTTATTGGCCGCTCAATGCTTATTTGAGGAAGGAAAATACAAAGAAGCGATTCCTTACTTTGAATACTATTATGCCAATGTCGACAAGATCCGAAAACAGGATGTTTACAAAATGGCGTTTAGCTATTATCGTACGAATGACTGGGCGAAAGCAATTGAGCCATTTCAGCAATTAAGCACCGTTCAGGACAGCCTGGGTCAAACTGCAATGTACTATCTGGGCGACTGTTACCTGCATACAAACGACAAAACCGGAGCAAAAAATGCATTCAGTATTTGCAGTCAAATGCCTTTTAATCAAAAATTAATTGAGCATTCCCTTCTGCTATCCGGGAAACTGGCATTCGAGTTGGGATATAGTGCAGAAGGCAGTGGGCAGCTCACCAAATTGTTGCAGGAATTTCCGCAATCGGAACATAAAT
>DLGS01000372.1 GCA_002482815.1 Bacteroidetes bacterium UBA7688 | reverse complement strand
ATGCTGTCAAAACCAGTCGGCCCCCGAACTGTTCAGTCTTCCGAACAAAATCTTCGGGAAAGGTGAACTGCAAATTTACTGCTTAAAATTTACAATGATTTGATAAATATTAATTCTCCGGCATGGCCTGCCATGCCCTGAACCGCGGCACAAGGAAATAACGCAAAGCCATCAGATAGATAAACAAACAAACCAAAAAGTAGGTTTGAAAATAATCTTTATCAAAATTGTTTTCCAGTAAGCCCAAAAGGATTACAAAAGCATAAGGTAAGGACCATACAAACCAGATCAGCGATACGCCGGAAACTGTTTTTCCGATGCTCATAAAGTGTATCAGAATGAAAGAAAGAATTACCAGAAGATAGAAATACAGAATCCCGTCTTTGCCTCCGCCAAACGCCAGTACAGCAGTCAGCGCACCGATAATAAGACAAATCAATGCGCTTCCGATTAAGGCAATCATCCAGGTGCGCCTTGCCGTTGCCCTGAAAGTAAAAATCATAATGGACATGAAAAGAGCTGCATACAAAAACCCCAAAAATGGCGCCAACTCAAAGCTGTAATCATAAGCTCTCTGGGTGCTCTGCAAAATGCTTTGCAGTTTGCTTACTTCTACAAAATAACCTTTGGGATTCAATTGTAAGGAAGCTTGTATAACAGAGGCGTCGCTTAAATTAGGAGTAGGATATTGCCCCGGGTAGTAATATTTGTGAAAGATTAAATAGTTGACAGGGAAATAAGGCGGGTTGTACACCCATTTAAACCAATCATCAACCTCAAGCTGATAACTGATATTGTGCTTGTCGCAAAGCTTGGTAAACGCCACCATATTAGCTTTCAGCTCTTCCGGGTTGTTCAGCGTTTTTACAAGTCTTGTTTTGTAATGCTCGTTTTCCTGCTCTGAATTTGAACTGTAACGGTCAGATTCAGTATGGATGTACATGGAATAGAAATTGCAATTGTTCAGGTAGGAATATTCAAACCCTCCGGTCAATACATCAACTTCCGCACTGCTGAATTTCCGGCCGTCCCTGCTGACAAAATAATAATCACTTTTAGGAACCTGATCCGCCGGAGCGTATCGGACATTCTCATTGTATCTTTTAGTCAAAGGAAACGGATCAGGATAACATCTGCCTTCAAGCCGGTATGCATCCTTATTGTTTTGAAGAAAAGCAATCACACTGTTGTAAACCTCGATGTCCTTTTTGTTTTCGGAATTATTGGTATTGTTTCTGGCATGGAATACGAAACCAAAAGTGTAAGAATAATAGCAGGTAATATTGAGCAGGCAAACCACAAAAAAGACCAGGAATTCCTGAAACAGTTTCCCGTTTCCTATCGGATAAAAACTTTTGAAGGCATTATTCCGGAATACCCTGATGAGCCAGAGAATAAAAATCACAGAAGAGCCAATCATTGAAAAAAGGCAAAAAGAGGTGCTGAAATACATTCCTTCAGGATTGTGCCAACGCATACTTTCTTCTCCCGAATACATGGTATATCCTACCAGAAAATGGATCAGGTGAAAAATGGCCATCGCTCCAAAGACTCCTGGCAAACGGAGGTTCCACAGGAGCGGATAATTTTCAAGTAAATCCTTGTGCAGTTTTTTTATCATGGGTTTAATTTTGGAATCAGCAAGAAACAGAAGTCAGGAAATTATTGGCTTACAAAAAAGCGACGGGTAGATTTAGAAATATTCCGGATGTAAATCACATTGATTCCGGCATTCCCTAAAGCGGTCAATAATTGTGGCATACTGGTCGGAGCATCAAAATGTACGATGTATGAACCGCCATTAAAACTGATTTTTTCCAGTAATAAACCTCTCAATGCAGACTGAAGTTCATCTCTGCTTGCTTCTGTTTCAAATTCTACTATCAGTCCGGTTGGGAGCTCTTCCTGTTCGGCCTTGTCGTTTTCGACTGAATTATTTTGCCATAAAGGTTGTCCGCTTTTGAGGAACAAAACCTTGTCTGAAACCTTTTCGACTTCATAGAGTTGTTGAGAACTCAGAATGACGGCCATAGGCGACGATAAAGAGTTGGAAAGCGTCTTGAGGTCTTCCAGGATGGTTTGTTGTGCCAACACGTCAAGGTTGGCCAGCGGTTCGTCCAGCAGCAGAATGTCTGGCCGGCGAAGAAAAGTCCGCGCCAGCTCAAATCGCATTTTATATCCGGATGAAAGTTGGTTCCAGTCAAGGTTCCTATATTTCCATAATCCCATCCGGGCAACCAGCATCAGCACCAGCGATTCATTTGCCTCTCCTTTGACACCGTAACAGGCCAGGGTGAACTTCAGGTTATCTTTCAGCGGACCATACCATTTTGGTGTTCTTTGCGGAATATAGGCCAACTGGCTGCGCAAATCATATTGACTATTATTTTTTGGCAGATAATAAGCAATTGTTCCTTCGTCATTTCTTAATTCCTGGGCGAGAATGCGAAGTAGCGTTGTTTTACCATTTCCGTTTTCTCCCACAAGGCCTAGCAATTCACCCCGTTTTAGTGAAACATCTACAGGCCCCAGCGAAAACGCGCCATTAGCATAGGTCTTTTTAACGCTTTGCGCCAAAAGAATAGCCTCGCCGGATTGTTTTTGTGTTTTCAATCCGGCAAGGCCTATTTTCTCTAAAAGTAATGTAGATTTTACCCAGTTTTCTGCGTCTGTCGGGTTGCTTGTTTCAATCCATTCCGTATGTGCAGTTACTGCATTAAAAATAGTGGTGTCATTTGTGTCCAGTGCAGCATCCATCAGCCTTCGGTATCCCAGTGTTACATCGCCATGTTGATAATAATTGGCCACTTCGCGTAAGCGTTGCTGAAATAAGTCGGATGGGTTCTGCATGTGTGGACTGATTTTTTATTTTCCTGTAAAACTTGGTTTTCTTTTTTGCATAAAGGCATTCACACCTTCTTTGAAATCGGAAGTTTTTCCGGCTTCGACCTGTAAACGCATTTCCTGTTCTAATTGTTGTGCCAAAGAATTGTCAAAAGATTGGTTCAATAATTTCTTGGTCAGGGCAATGCCTTCTGTAGGCAATTGAGCCAGTTTTTCCGCCATCGCAGTACATTCTGATTCAAAATTTTCATCAGGGATGGATTTATAGACCATGCCCATTTTCATTGCTTCGTCACCACCAACTTTGTCGCCGGTAATACACAAAGCCATTGCACGCTGAGCGCCAATTAATCTTGGCAGGAAGAAAGTACCACCACAATCAGGAATTAAACCAATGTTGATAAAAGCCTGTACAAAAACCGCACTTTGTTTGGCTAAAACAATATCTCCCGCAAGCGCAAGATTGGCGCCGGCACCGGCAGCCACACCATTTACACCACAAATTACCGGCTTATTGATTTTGCGCATCCTTAATATGATAGGATTATATCTTTCATTCAGTATCTGTTCGAAATCCAGTGTTGACGGGTCGGCCGTTTCGCCCAAATCCTGGCCGGCACAAAAAGCTTTGCCTGTTGCGCTTAATAAAATACACCTGACATTATCATCAGTCGCCGCTTCATCCAGCTTTTCCTGTAATAACAGTGCCATTTCTCTGTTGAAACTATGATATTTTTCCGGACGGTTGAGGCTGATATGGGCGACACCGTTGCTAACCTTGTAAAGTATACTGCTCATTTTTAAATTGATTTTTTATTGCTGCAAGGTAATTTTTTTAGAGAAGAATTGAGTTTTCCACAATCTTGTTATTGCAGCATTTGCTTTGAAATAATACCCTAAATTGAAAGAAACCAATTGGTATTATTATGATCAACCAGCAAGCAGACGATAGATACGACAGTGGCAGAGGTGCGCAATTTAATCCGCAAAACCGTTTTCTCAGGGGCGCTTATGTGCAGGAATTTTCGGAAGGCATAGATGACTGGGAGCAGGAAGTGCGCAAAACACAATACATTTTTGACGAAAGCCGCACGATTGTCAATGAAGTAAAAAGTGCGGATGTTGGTATGGTGTTTTCGGCAAATCCATACCAGGGTTGCGAACATGGCTGCATTTATTGCTATGCCAGAAATTCCCACGAATATTGGGGCTACAGTGCCGGCCTTGATTTTGAAAGTAGAATCGTGGTGAAGCAGAATGCCCCTGCGTTGTTGCGTAAGTTTTTCGAGAATAAAAACTGGGTTCCCGCACCTATTTCTCTTTCAGGCAACACCGATTGCTACCAACCCATAGAACGAAAAATGAAAATTACGAGGCAAATGCTGGAAATATGTTTGCAATACCGAAATCCGGTTGGTATACTTAGTAAAAACGCATTGATTCTGCGTGATATGGATATTATTCAGGAATTGGCAAAATTAAACCTGGTCCGTGTTTTTAGTTCCATCACATCGCTGGACGAAAAACTGAGACTGAAACTTGAACCCAGAACGGCCACTTATAAAAGCCGCCTGAAAGTAGTGGAAATGATGGCGAAAAATGGTGTGCCAACAGGAATCATGAATGCTCCCATCATTCCTGGTCTCAATGATGATCATATGTATGATGTGCTGAAAGCTGCTTCTGAAGCAGGGGCGCAAT
>DLGS01000291.1:16675-24482 GCA_002482815.1 Bacteroidetes bacterium UBA7688 | reverse complement strand
CCGGACCGAAAAAGGCAAATGCGCGCCGCCAGCCGGAGCGTTTTTTGCCCGGATCGATGCTCTGGTGTACTTCGCTCAACGATTTGTCTGCTGCAGAATGATTCATGTATTATTGTCCCGATGATTAAGAGTTACAAATATAGGGATGCGAAAGATAGATTAATCTAACAATTTAGTGAAGGTTGTATTAATAATATAGATAGTTTCCATAAAGACTTTAGAAAAAAATGTCTGAAAGCAAAAAATTACGAACGACTTTTGCATCTTCATTTTAAAAACACAATTATTTGAAACTTCTTCTTACTTATCTGAGCAAATACAAAATGCTCATTTTTATAGCGCTTCTACTGGCCGCCATCAACCAGGTTTTTTCCCTGCTGAATCCTTATATTCTAGGTCATTACATTATCGATAAATACGGCAAGCAGCCGGAACAATGGACCAAACACGATTATTTTATGGGTGTTTTGGGCGCATTAGGCTTGATAATTACGGTAGCAATGGTTAGCCGTATTGCCAAAGCATTCCAGGATTATGTGGTGAATGTAATCATTCAGAAATTTGGTGCTAATCTTTATACGGATGGTTTGCGCCACGCTTTGCGTTTGCCTTACCAGGATTTTGAAGATCAGCGCAGCGGGGAAACTTTATCGGTATTGCAGAAAGTAAGGGTGGATTGTGAAAAATTCATTTCCAGTTTTGTAAACGTACTTTTTGTAACGGTGGTTGGTATTGTTTTTGTGATGGTGTATGCATTTTCCCTGCACCCTTTATTACCCCTTATTTATTTTGTAGGGGCCATAATTTTGGGATGGCTGACCAGTGTTCTGAGTAAAAAAATTAAGTCCATTCAAAAGAACATTGTCAAAGAAACAAATGCTCTGGCCGGCGCGACTACAGAGTCCTTGCGCAATATCGAATTGGTGAAAAGCCTTGGATTAACCCAACAGGAAATTCGCCGCCTTAATGCAACCACTTTCAAAATACTGAAACTGGAATTGAGCAAGGTAAAAAGTATCCGTTCAATCAGTTTCGTGCAGGGCACTTTTGTCAACTTTTTACAGCAGTGCATTATGTTCGCGCTTCTGTATTTTGTGTTTGAAAAAACCCTGACCATTGGTCAATTACTGACCATGCAGTTTTATTCATTCTTCATTTTTGGCCCATTGCAGGAATTGGGTAACGTGATTCTTTCCTATCGTGAAGCTGAAGCATCCCTGAATAATATCCAGCAATTATTTGCCCGCCAGGCAGAAGTAAAGCCTGCATCCCCTGTGCCGATTAACCAGATACAAACACTTCAGTTTGATCATGTTGGTTTCAAGCACCAGACCGCAACTCATCCGGCATTGGATTCTATTTCTTTTAGTATCAAAAAAGGGGAGACTGTAGCCTTTGTTGGCCCTTCAGGTTCTGGAAAAACAACCCTGGTAAAGCTTTTGGTCGGTTTGTATCATCCACAGAAAGGAACGATTTTTTACAACAATATCAAAGGTTCGGATATTGATTTTGATGAGCTACGCCACCAGATTGGTTTTGTTACTCAGGACACACAACTGTTTTCAGGCACCATCAAAGAAAATCTTTTATTCGTGAATCCTCAGGCAACGGATGCGCAGATTGAAGATGTTTTGCAGCGTTCAGCCTGCTACAATATCTTGCAAAGAGCTGATAAAGGCATTAATACAATGATTGGTGAGGGTGGACTAAAATTATCAGGTGGTGAAAGACAGCGTTTGTCTATTGCCCGTGCCCTTTTGCGCCAGCCCAGGTTAATGATTTTTGATGAAGCCACTTCCGCATTGGATTCTATTACAGAAGAAGAAATTTCTCAAACGATTCGTCAGATTACCGACCAACGCGAGCATATTACCGTGATGATTGCGCACAGGCTTTCTACCATTATGCACGCCGACAGGATTGTGGTACTGGAAAAAGGAAATGTGGCTGAAATGGGCACCCACGCTGAGTTGCTGGAAGAAAAAGGACTCTATTATGCGATGTGGCGTCAGCAAATAGGTGAGCGGAAATAAGACTACAAGATTACTAATAGTAATAAGCAAAAACGAGCCGTAACATTCACTGTTACGGCTCATTTTTATAGGTTTTATCTAAACTGTCTTTTCTGTGCCTTCTTCAGCACTGCCTTTTAGTTTCTCTGCTATATCCTCAGCTTTTTCTTTTGCTGAATCCCACAAGTCTTCTGCTTTATCTTTTGCAAGTTCTATTGCATCTTCAGCTTTGTCTTCCAGTTTGTCGAATACTTCTTCGGCCTTATCTTTTGCAGTATCCCAGGCTTCTTCAGCTTTGTCGGCCAGATTATTTAATGCATTTTTTGCTTTGTCAAAAAAGCCTTCTTCATTTTTGATTTCTTCGCTCATCATTTTTTATTTTAAAGTTAAGCAATATTGAATTTCAAATATAGTAAGAAATCAACAAAAATATAAATTGTTATTATTTTATAGTTGTTTCGCTATGTCTAATAAAACCTGATGGAGATTCAGCACCTGGTCGATGACTGGAGTTTTATCATCATTGATGATGATATAGTTGCAAAGTTTCATTTTCTCCTCTTCATTCATTTGTTTGGAGATTCGCTCCTGTACAGCTGCTTCGCTGATGTTTCCGCGTTGCATCGTACGTTGGATGCGCAAATGAAGTGGGGCAGAAACACCTATCATTACATCCATTTTTTTGTTGCTCCCGCTTTCAAAGAAAATAGCAGCCTCTTTGAGTGCATAAGGCGCATTTTGTTTGTTCATCCATTCCTCACCATATCGGATAACAGCCGGATGGGTGATGGCATTGAGTTTTGCCAGTTTTTCTTTATCTGTAAAAACAATTTGACTGATAAATGCCCTGTTGAGGTTTCCATTTTGATAGGCATCAGCACCGAATAATTCAAGAATCTGCTGCTTTAAATTCTCATCTTTTTGCATCAGGTATTTTGCAGCAGCATCAGCATAAAATACAGGAATGCCAAGTGTTTCGAACACTTGGCATACTGTACTTTTTCCGGAGCCTATTCCTCCTGTAATGCCTGCTTTGAGCATTGCAATTATTTTGTCGCTACCGCGGTTGGATTTGTTTTTTTGCGGAATGCAGCTGTCATTTCCATTGATACAGCCGAACGCTCAATGGTGATGAAGTTGTTGTTGCTTACTTCCAGTTTCAATGTGCCATCTTCATTGTCTTTTGCAATGCGGCCATGAATACCTGCTGTTGTGATAATTTGCTCACCGGTTGTAATGCTTTCTGCAAATTTCTTTTGCTCTTTAGCACGTTTGGCTTGCGGACGAATCATAAAGAAATACATCACCACTACCATTCCCAGCATCATCAATGGAAATCCAAATCCTCCGCCTGGTTGAGCAGCAGGAGATTGCAACATAATTGTGTAAATTGTCATTTTGATTTGTTTTTGTTTTTATGAAAGTTTTGTTTGAATTATTGTTCAGCTACATCGGCTGTAATGTTCAGCACATGTGTTCCTTTGTTGCTATTGGTAAAAATGTTTACTGATTTGTGCTGCAGCCCTGTTTTGCCGGTAGAATTAAATTTCACATTTACAGTGGCACTCTTGCCAGGCTCAATTGGTTCATGTGGATAGTCGGGAACGGTACAACCACAACTTCCGGCTGCATTTGAAATCAGCAATGGCGCTTTGCCGTTATTGGTAAATTTAAATTCATAAGAAGCGGATTCACCTTCGTGCATTTTACCGAAATCGTAAGCAGTATCTGCAAAATCCATAGTAGCCAGGCCTTTTGTGGCCACTTCTTCAGGTACATCCGCGGTTCTCGGATTGTTAATCAAAGAAGTATCAAGGCCTTTAGATTTTTTTTGTTTGTCGTCTGCGCAGGAAATAAGCAGAACACTGCTATAAATTGCTGCAAAGAAGATGTGCCGGATTTTCATATCGAAGTTATTTTGGTATAATAAATGGACAAAAAATTATCGGGACAAGCGATCTTGTTTATTGATTTTCTTTTCTTTTTCGAGGTCTTTCAGAATTTTATCCAAAACCGCATTCACAAAATGTCCGCTTTGTGGTGTGCTGTATTGTTTTGCAATTTCAATGTATTCGTTAATGGTTACTTTGGTTGGAATGGTAGGGAAATACAATAATTCGCAAACGCCCAGACGAAGTAATATCAGGTCAATTTGTGCCACACGATCTGCTTCCCAATTGATGAGCTTTGGCTCAATCAATTCCATACAATATTCTGCTTTTTCGATGGCTGTTTTCAGCAATTCTTTGGCGTATTCCAGTTTTTCGCCGGATAATAAAGCCATAAAATTGATGTTCGAACTGTTTTTGAAATAGTTGTCCATCAATATATAAATCATGTCTTTATCATCTTCCCAGCCCGAAACTTCGTCCATCAGAAAACCCTGGAAGTCCTCATTATTGATCATCAGTTCCGTCCAGATGTAGCGGATAATTGCTTTTTCGCTTTTTGGCTCGCGGCTTTCTTCATTTATATATGTAGCATACAACTCTGAACTGCAAAGTTGCTGATAAAGTTTTTTGATACGGTCCTGATCAATACTTTCAGCAATATTGGATGATTTCAGTTTTTGTTGGTAAGTGTCATTTTCAAGTGTTTTCCAGATAAAACTGTTGCCGGCAATTTTGGTATTAACGTTCTTATCGGCATCGCTGGGTACATATTTCGAAGAACGGAAACGGGCGTCTGTTTCGGCATACTGAGCCACACCGGTAAGGTAGGCGATGATGGTGGTAAATAATTCTAACGAAAGGGATAATTTCTCATTCAATATTTTCAGCCCACTTTCTGTTGCTGCATCTTTATTATCGGGCTGGGTGGCCAACTGTGTGTATAAAGTTTGCATCACCTTTACCCTGATATTTCTACGACTGATCATAATGCCTTTAAAGAGCTTTTTTTTGAGGTTGCAAATGTAGCGCAAAATTCTGCAAATCCGACCTGCTTCAGCGATTTATTAACGATTCTGAGGCTTACTTTTTAGCTGCAACTGCATCTTCGGCAGCTCTGTATTTTACTATCTGCGTAATTAACTTAACCGGTAAAGGTTTGTCGTAAAGAAATTGAACTGCACCTTTAGAGGTTGAGTAAGCTTTTAATTCAGCGGAAAAATAAGCGATGCCGGACGAAGTAGGGTAGAAACCAAGATGGTTTTTGCAGGCTGCAAAATAAATAAGCACCTTATTTTGCTTGAAGGCCGGCATTCCATAACTGATTGTTTCTGTAGTCTTTGGCGCAGCTTTCCGGATGATTGCTCTTATTTCTTCCAGTTTTTGCTGAATCTCAGCGGGATAATCCGCAATGTATTCGTCGATGTTATTCGCCTTTTTCATTGTCTTTATATTTTGTAGAAAGCCTTTTTGGAGCAACGGTACAATAGGAAACTGTCAAGGCATCCTGCAGCATTTCCTTTTTGATTTTAGTCAGTTCTATGACTGTCCAGCCCTGCTTTCCCCAGGCTCCTACTGATGGATAGATTATCGATTCATCAAAAGAGCAGAAAACAGACTGCTCAATTTCAGGGAGTTTTACAACGGCTCTTTTATTTGCCGGATCCATTGTAGCAAATATTTTTTTATTCACCCGGAATGACGTTTTTTCAAAATGAGGCGCTTCAACAGCTTCTTCAAATTGCATTGCCATTTTGCGAAAATTATCAATACTGACCATCCCCGGTTTTTTTAATTAAATGGATTAAAAATATTTCCCTTCTTTTAAATAAGTCACATAGTTAGCAACCCCTTCCTCCAAAGTTAAAAAAGGTTTATCAAAGCCCGCATTTATTATTTTTTGCATGTCTGCTTCGGTGAAATACTGGTATTTGTCACGAATATCTTCCGGAGTATCCCGGAATCTGATATTCTCCTCCATACCTAAATTAACGAAAATGGCTTTTGCCAGATCGATAAAAGTTCTTGCTTTGCCTGTCCCGGCATTATACAATCCATTTTCAGGTTTGTGGTTCATGAGCCAAACAATGATATTGATGATATCCTGCACAAAAATAAAATCGCGCAATTGTTCGCCATCTTTAAAATCCGGGTGATGAGAACGAAATAAGGTTACGGCTCCGTTCTCTTTTATTTGATTGTAGGCATGAAAAATAACGGATGCCATTCTTCCTTTATGGTATTCATTCGGTCCATAAACATTGAAGAATTTTACTCCGGCCCAATGGGGTGGTGTCTTTTTTTGTTGTAATGCCCAGATGTCGAATTCATTTTTTGAAACACCATACGGGTTCAGCGGCACGAGTTTTTCACTCAGATTATTGTCGTCTTTATATCCAAATTCGCCATTCCCGTAGGTGGCCGCCGAAGAGGCATACACTAAAGGAATGTGTTGCTCCACGCAAATTTCCCAAAGATCTTTACTGTATTCAACATTCAGAATTCTGTGCACTTCGTAATCCATTTCTGTGGTGTCGGTGCGCGCTCCCAAATGGAAGATATGTTGCACTTTACCAGGATGTTTTTTCAACCAATGAATAAATTGATCGCGATGCACCTTTGCCTCAAATTGTTTGTTGGCAAGATTTGCTGATTTCTTTTCGTCTGAAAAGTCATCTACAAGAATCAAATTGGAAAATCCGTCTTTATTCAATTGGGCAACCAGGCAACTGGCAATAAAACCTGCTGCGCCGGTGATGGCAATTGTATCGTTTTGTTGCATTGTTATTCTTTGAAAAATATTAGCGGAAAAAGAAAGCAATGCTGTTGAGGCATTGCTTTAAAAATATAGTTTATAACTGATCAATCTTTTTAGTGATGTTCTGCAGGTGCTGCTTCTTTATGCTCTTCGTGTGCTGGTTCAGCATGTTCTTCATGTGCAGCTTCAGTTGCATGCTCCTCATGTGCTGCAGCTCCGTGTGCATCATGACCTGCAGCTTCTGTATGTTGTGCTCCATGAGCATCGTGTCCACCTTCTGAATGGCTCATCGATTTTACAAAACCAATAGAAGCGATAAATAAGCCGGCAACAATGATTACAAAATAGAAAGCTGAGTTAAACTGAAGGCTTGGTTTGTCATTGTGGCTTTCATGATGATGGCCATGAGAATCGTGTGTATCGTGTGACATTTTTTATGCTTGTTTTTTTAGATGCTGCGAAGATAAATGTTTGTGCTTAAAAAGCTAAATTGTCTTGAGTTTTTTATTCAAAACCTATTTTCGTGGTGTTGGTGGTTCCATTACTGTTCCACATTTTTTGCAGGTGCGTTTGTCTTCATCAGCATAAAAACGCGCCATCAATGGGGGAAGATCTCTTACGATATCGGTCATATTTACACTTTCTTCGTATAATTTATTGTGGCAGTTTTCGCAAAGCCACAGAAAGGAATCTTTCTCATCGTTTTTTCTCACTTTTTCAATAACGAGTCCTACTGTGTTTGGGCCGCGCTGCGGGGAATGTGGCATTTTTGCCGGAAGCAAAAACATATCGCCCTGTTTAATTTCAATGTCTTTTATGACTCCTTCGTCATATACACGAACGACTACATCTCCTTCAATCTGCAAAAACAGCTCTTCCGTTTCGTTGTAATGAAAATCTTTTCGTGTGTTTGGTCCACCTACTATCATCACAATAAAATCTCCTGCCTGTTGATACACAGAAGCGTTACCTACAGGTGGTTTCAGCAGGTGACGATTGTCTTCAATCCATTGATTGAGGTTGAAAGGAAGGGTAAGTGCCATTGTTCGATTATTTAATATTTAGAAATAATGTTGTCAGATTAATTTTAGTCCATCACAATCATTTTTACCGTTTCTATCCTGGTGTCGCTCACCAATAAAACGACA
>DLGS01000291.1:0-16552 GCA_002482815.1 Bacteroidetes bacterium UBA7688 | reverse complement strand
ATTCAGATAGTCCAGTTCCAGCCTTCCTGAAAAAATGTATTCATTTTCTGATAATTGCTGCTCAACGTATTCTTCCACATCATACTCATCGTTGATATCACCAAAGATTTCTTCGAGCACATCTTCCATTGTCACAATGCCGGCAGTTCCACCAAATTCATCAATTACCCATGCAATACTTTTTCTTTCGCGTGTAAACTGGTTCATTAAATCCACAGCGCTCATAGCCTCGGGAACAGCTGATATTTTATGCAAAACAGAACGGATATTGTCCGGCTTTCTGTTCAGGTCAAGATGATGCATATACCCGAGTATATTATCTATTGAACCGTCATACACGACTATTTTTGATAGTTGGGTTTCTATAAAACGCTTGCGTACATCATTGATCGGCATGGTGATGTCTACTGATTCCACCTCGTTTCGTGGAATCATGCATTTGCGCACTTTTACATTCACAAGGTCCAGGGCGTTCTCAAATAATTCTGTATTCAGTTCGTTGCTGTCACTTTCGTGTCCGTGCAAGCTTTGCTTTACAAAATGTTCGAGGTCCATCCTGTTAAACACATCCTTGCCGCTTTTAATCGGGACATTCAGAAGGTATTTCAGCATAAACTCTGATATAGACACAAAGAGTTTAGCCAAAGGATAAAAGATAAAATAGGTGAGCTGCATGGGTATTGCAAAAACGCTCAGCAATACTTCTGCTTTTGATTTAAAGATTATTTTGGGGAGAAATTCAGCAATAAAAAGAATGATGATAGTTGCAATAATTGTATCGGCAACAAGCGTCACATATTCAAAGGCGTTGTGGCCAAACCTTACTTCTACAAATCCAAGCATATTATGCAGGTAAGGTGCAGTAAGCTGTGTCATCAGCAGGCCGTAAATAACGAGAAAAACATTGACACCAATAAGACTTGAGCCAATAAATTCTTCAGGATTATTTGAAAACCGGCCTAAAATCTTTCCGGCGATTGTGCCTTGTTTCCGCCTCAGTTCAATATTGAGTTTGCTCGCAGATACAAATGCTATTTCAGTACCCGCAAAAAAGGCAATCATCAGGATGCAGCCGATAATGTAGAGTATGAGATGGGTATTGTCCATAAGATTCAAAAATAGGATAATTATCCTGAAACTATTTCGGTTTTAAGCTTGTAAACCATTTACAAGTATGCTAAAACAGGCTTAAAGCAATTGTTTAATCAATTGTTCCTGTGTTACACCTTCTGCTTCCGCTTTATAATTCCTTACAACTCTATGTCTTAAAACAGACAATGCCATTGCCTTCACATCTTCGATATCCGGTGAGTATTTCCCTTTCAGCAAGGCATAACATTTTGCACTCAAGACTAAATACTGCGAAGCCCTTGGTCCTGCTCCATACGCAATATATTGTTGCGTTACTGCAGGAGCGTTGGGGTTGGAAGGACGTGTTTTTTGAGCCAATGAAACGGCGTATTCCAATACATTATCAGCCACAGGCACGCGACGAACTAACTCCTGGAAGGATGCAATCGTTGCTGCATCCATCACTTTCGAAACAGTATTGTTGAAAGCTCCTGTTGTGTTTTTTACAATATCCACTTCTTCTTCAAAAGCCGGATAATCCAGGTGAATCATAAACATAAACCTGTCCAGCTGTGCTTCGGGGAGAGGATAGGTTCCTTCCTGTTCGATAGGGTTTTGGGTAGCCAGTACGAAGAAAGGACTTGGCAATTTATATAATATACCGCCTGCTGTTACAGTTTTTTCCTGCATAGCTTCCAGTAGCGCAGCCTGCGTTTTGGGCGGTGTACGGTTAATTTCATCGGCAAGGATGATATTGGCAAAAAGCGGTCCTTTTACAAATTTAAAATTGCGGTGTTCATCCAGGATTTCCGCTCCGACTATATCACTCGGCATCAGGTCGGGCGTAAACTGAATCCGTTTGAAGGATAAGTCCATTACATCTGCAACAGTTTTTATCAGTAAGGTCTTGGCCAGACCGGGAACGCCTACCAAAAGGCTGTGTCCATTGCATAACATTGAAATGAGCAATTGGTCCACCACTTCGTTTTGTCCGACAATTACATTACTTATTGCTTTTTTCAAAGCTTCAAATTGTATCTTTAGCGCATTGGCCGCTTCAACATCAGAAGAGTATAAAGACATAGAAATCAGGGTCGTTTATTTAAGGATGCGTAAGGTCACACTTTTTGAGAATACAAACAAAAACTTTAAAAAATAATGAGTGATTTAACGATAAAAAGTGCACAGGAACAAGTTGATGAATGGATTAAAACCATTGGTGTCCGTTATTTCTCCGAATTGACCAACCTTGGCATCCTGGTGGAAGAAGTAGGGGAGTTGTCGCGGTTAATGGTGCGAAAGTTTGGGGACCAGTCTTTTAAGAAAAGTGATGAAGGAAAAGAACTGGCTGATGAAATGGCTGATGTGCTGTGGGTTTTGATTTGTATGGCCAATCAAACCGGTGTTAATCTTGAAGATGCGTTCCTGAAAAATATGGAGAAAAAGACTAACCGTGACATTGATCGTCACCGGAATAATGATAAGTTGCATTAAATCAGTGTATTAGCCGGTGCTACATCCTGCGAAAAAAATTGCTTCACGGTTCCGTGTAATTATCATTGTGGAGAATTACCTTTGCGCACCTTTATCAAACATACTCTTTACTAAACTAACGCATTAAATGAATATCATCATACCAATGGCCGGGATGGGCAAACGCCTTCGTCCTCATACACTTACAACTGCAAAACCCCTTATTCCTGTTGCCGGAAAACCTATGGTGCAAAGGCTGGTGGAAGACATCGTTGCTACCAGCAACGAGAAAGTAAGTGAAATCGCTTTTATTATTGGTCCGAACTTTGGCAAGGACGTTGAAGCGCAACTGCTGAAAACAGCAGAAAAGCTCGGTGCAAAAGGCAAAATCTGTTATCAGGAAACACCTTTGGGCACTGCTCATGCTATTTTGTGCGCTTCCGAATCATTGGATGGAAATGTATTTATAGCTTTTGCAGATACATTATTTGATGCCACTTTCAGTATCGATACCAGCAAAGATGCCATTATCTGGACCCAGAGAGTAGATGATCCTTCCGCTTTTGGAGTCGTGAAACTGAAAGAAAATAATGAGATTGAGGCTTTTGTAGAAAAACCAACCGAGTTTGTATCGGATCTTGCTATCATAGGCGTATATTATTTCCGGGACGGAGAAAGATTAAAGCAGGAATTGCAACGCCTGATTGATAATGACATTAAAATAAAAGGCGAATACCAGATTACAGACGCAATGGAAAATATGCTTCGTAATGGTGTGAAATTTTATACTGACCAGGTTTCAGAATGGTTGGATTGTGGCAATAAAGATGCTACATTATATACCAATCAGCGCATTTTGGAGTTGAAAAAATCAAAGGAGCAATTGGTGGACGAATCTGCCATTATCGTGAACAGTACCATCATTCCGCCTTGCTTTATCGGTAAAAATGTACAAATTACCAATTCTGTGGTCGGGCCATATGCTTCGCTCGAAGCCGGTGTTGAAATCATCAATTCTGTTGTTTCAAACAGTATTATTCAATGCGATAGTGTTGTTAAAAATGCAGTGATAGAAAAGAGTATGTTGGGCAAAAATGTATCTTACACCAACAAGCCCGATGAATTAAGTCTGGGAGACTTTTCGACACAACTATGATAAAAAATCTGTTAACCAAATTCTTATGTTTTTGTTTCCTGCTTTTTTGTTCAGATTCGTTTGCTCAATTAGCAGAAATAAAACCTTTTGATACGGCCAAAAGCGATAATGCAACCTCTGATCGAATCTTTGCAGATGCGGTGAAGGAAAATATGCTTGGCAATGCAAAGGAAGCAGAAGCTCTGTTCAACAAATTTGTGACCGTAAAACCTGATGTGGCCGCCGGTTATTATGAACTTGCGCGACTGAATGCTAAGGAGAATAACACGGTAAAATCAGAACAGAATATTCGTAAAGCCATTAGTCTTGATTCTACCAATAAGTGGTATAAAGAACTGTTTGGCAACCTTCTGGCTACAACCAACAGATATGCTGAAGCGGCAGAGGTTTTTTCTCAGTTGGCGAATAACAATAAACCAAATGAAGATTACCTACTAAAGGCCTCATTGCTTTATCAGCGTGCTAAAATGTTTGAAAAATCAATTGCTGTTCTGGAGCAATTGGTGGATCAGCGTGGTGCTGACGAAGATGTTTTGATGCAGATAAACCAGCTTTATCTGAAACAAAACAAAATTGAAGATGCGGCCAAAACACTACGAAGATTGGTAGAAGCAAATCCTAAAGAAGGTCGTTATTATGCTTTGCTTGCAGAAATGTATCTTAATAATAAGAACGAAAATAAAGCAAAGGAGATTTATGACGAAGCAGAGAAAAAATTTCCGGAGGATATCTCTGTCCAACTTGGCTATGCTGCTTATTACAAATCAAAAAATGATTCTGTGAAGTATACGGAATACATTAATAAAGCTATTGGTAACAGAACTATTGATGAGCAAACACAAGTCACCTTATTGGTTTCTTACCTTCAGGACATGGGGAAAGACTCAGCAGCGATTTCCAATGCGCTTGTGCTTACAGAGACGCTGGTAAAGCAAAAGCCTGAAAATGGCGCCATTCAAGGGGTTTATGGAGATTTGCTTTCGATGAATGGCAGGCCAAAAGAGGCC
This sequence comes from Bacteroidetes bacterium UBA7688, assembly GCA_002482815.1. Lineage (GTDB taxonomy): Bacteria > Bacteroidota > Bacteroidia > Chitinophagales > Chitinophagaceae > Rurimicrobium. Next base: position 11,845 of record DLGS01000291.1, on the reverse strand, counting down.
ATCGAAGCCTATAAAAAGTCCCTGAAGAAAGACTCAACCAACCTGAATATCTGGCAGCAATTTCTGTTTAACCTTACAGACAAACCCAATGCAGATTCCCTGATTTATTACAGCGAAAATGCACTGACCTTATTTCCTTCCGCAGCTATTTTGTATTATCTGAATGGTATTGGCTATGTGAATAAAGGAAATTACAGCAAAGGGATTAAAGCGATTACTACTGCTATCGATTATCAACCGGAAGATAATAAAGGTTTGCTTTCGGAGATGCATGCTTCCTTAGGAGATGCTTACAATTCAAATAAAGAATTCACACTATCAGATAAAGCTTTTGAAGAAGCATTAAAACTTGCTCCCGAAAACGCAACGGTATTAAATAATTATGCCTATTACCTTTCTGTTCGTAATGTGCGATTGGACGATGCAGAAAAGTATTCTGCAAAATCTCTTCAATTACGTCCGGGTGAAGCAACTTTTCTGGATACCTATGGATGGATTTTTTATCAACAGGGCAAGTATGAGAAAGCTCGCGAACTGATTCAGCAGGCGATTGATAAGAACGGAAAAAATGCCGATGCTACTTTATATGAGCATTTAGGTGATGTATATTTTAAGTTGAATGATGTAGAAAAAGCTGTTCAAAACTGGATGAAAGCGAAAGAAAAAGATCCGGGAAATGAGCAGTTGGAGCGTAAAATTAAAACCAAAAAATTGTATGAATAAACTAGTGTATGGCTTAGTGGGATTGGGTATGATGTCTGTTACACTTTCTTCCTGCAAATTATTTAAGCATAAAACCGGAAAAAAGAAAAAAGCCGAAATGGCCGCACAGGCCAAGTTGTTAGACTCTGCTTCGGCCGCCATAAAGAACGACGCAAAACCAATTGATAGTAATACTGTATTAATTGAACAGACTGCATCGGTATGGCAGAAACGAATTGAACCGGGAACCTTTAGCACAAAAGCAAAAATGCACTATGAAGGTGGTGATAAAAGCATTGATTTTGTAGCCAATATCAGAATGAAAAAAGACAGTATTATCTGGCTTTCAGTTACTGTCGCCGGGATTGTTCAGGTTGCCAGAGCAATCATCACTCCTGATAGTTTTAAAGCAATTTTATACACAGAAAAAGAAGCATACACAGGTCCGATTGAAAAGGTAAATAATATTCTGCCGGCAGGGCTTGACTTTTATGCTTTGCAAAATGTGTTATTGGGAAATCCTGCTTTGAAAAATGCCAGAACCACAAGCGTGTCAAATACTGCTCCAAACTGGGTAGTCCGCTCAGAAACGGACAATTATATTGAACAACTTTTATTCGACCAAAATGACAGTACATTACGCTCGAGTCAATTGGTTGCCAATGGTAATGCCAATAAATCGGTTTCGCATTTGCTCAGCAATTTTGGGTTGTTCAGTAATCTCAAAATAGCAACGGACCGTAGACTTACCATCCTGAATGATAGCAGCAGCATGGTGGTAGAACTAAATTATTCAAATATTGCAATAGATAATGAATTGACTTATCCATTCTCTATTCCGCAAAATTATACCATGAAGTAGGTTTTGTTTTTAAACCATTTCGATTAATTTCACGCCTTATTTTAAAAAACAACGAAAATAAAATCTCCTATGCAATCAATCTTTGACAAAGTGCAACAAATGGGGCACGAACAAGTTGTGTTTTGTCATGACCCACATTCAGGCCTTAATGCTATTATCGCTATTCACAATACCACGCTGGGCCCGGCTTTGGGCGGTACAAGGGTTTGGAATTATGCAAGTCATGAAGATGCAATTATTGATGCATTGCGCCTGAGCCGTGGAATGACCTATAAAAATGCAATTAGCGGATTGAACATTGGTGGTGGTAAGGCTGTTATTATTGGCGACCCTTCCATTAAATCTGAAGCACTTTGGCGCAGATATGGCCGTTTTGTGAATAGTCTGAATGGTAAATATATCACTGCAGAAGATGTAAATACCAATACATCTGATATGGAATTTGTTTCTCTGGAGACAAAGTTTGTAACCGGTGTGCCTGAATATGCCGGCGGTAGCGGCGATCCTTCTCCATTTACCGCAACAGGTGTTTATATGGGGATGAAAGCTTCTGCAAAAAAAGCTTACGGAAATGATAGTCTGAACGGTAAAAAAGTATTGGTGCAGGGTGCCGGTCATGTTGGCCAGTACCTGATTGGACATTTGGTGGCTGAAGGTGCAAAAGTGATGGTTTCCGACATCGATCAGGCTAAACTTAAATCCGCTACCGACAAATACAACAGCATAGAAGTCGTTGATAATAACGGCATTTTTGATCTGGATATGGATATTTATGCTCCATGTGCTTTGGGTGCAACGGTAAACAATGACAGTATTGGTCGTTTGAAATGTGCGATCATAGCTGGAGCTGCCAACAACCAGCTTGCTGACGAAAATGTACACGGACCGATGTTAATTAAAAAAGGGATTTTGTATGGCCCTGATTTTCTGATAAATGCGGGTGGGGTAATCAATGTGGCTGCAGAGCTTGACGGTTATAACCTTGGTAAAGTTAACAGTGCTGTTGAAAAAATCTACAACCGCACATTAGACATCTATGCATTGGCGGAAAAAGAAAATATTCATACACAGGCTGCTGCTATGATTATGGCACAAAAACGTCTTGATGATATGGCTAGTGTAAAATCAAGAATGTAATTTGGTTCTCATTTAAATTTGGAAAGAGTTGTTCTTATTTTTTACTAAATCAGAACAGCTCTTTTAGTTTATTAAACGAAACAATAGTATTTTATTATTTTAAAATAACCTCTTCTTATTATGAAAAATGACTTAACTATTGTAGATTGTTTTCTAGTAATATTGTAGTTTTTATTTTTTATATGTGAGATATTGTATAAGCTATAGTAATCAGTACACAAAATGAACTCCCGACAATTTATTTTGAACCGAATCTATGGACATTAATGAGAAAACAGGTAATCCTGTCGTTAGGTTAAGGGCTTTCAGAGCAATAGACGATCCGGAATCCTGTGCTTTATTTGTGAAGGGACACGAACATGTGCTGACCAGCATTGGTGTTACTAAGGTTACCTCTTCCAAAGATGAATGGGTGTCCAATCCGGCTGCTTTTGTTTTAATAGTAGAATCATTAGACCGTTCCATTGTATATGGCGGTGCCAGGATACACGTAGCAGGTGGAAGCCAGGCTCTGCCCATTGAGCTGGCTACCGGTATTATGGATGATTCTGTTTTCGACCTGGTATGGAAATATGCCCAGGATGGCACCGGAGAAGGTTGCGGATTATGGAATTCAAGAGAAATTTCAGGATATGGAATCGGCAGTATTTTCCTTACAAGGGCCGGTGTCGCCATTTCATCTCAAATCGGAATCAAAACTTTATTTGCACTCTGTGCGCCCTATACAGTGAAGCTTTCTGAAAGTGTTGGATATAGAATAGAAACAAGTATTGGCAAAAACGGAACTTTTTATTACCCAAAACTTGACCTGGTGGCTACCACCATGATTCTGAGGGATTTAGTACACCTGAGCGAAACGGAAGAAACCAACAAAAAAGCTATATTAGAATTAAGAGAAAACCTTACTTGTGTACGAGAAGAGGTCTTGCGAAATAAAACCATTGAGATACATTACGATTTAAAAATCCCCAACCTGGAGAAATGGAATCTTCAGGAGGTGATTAAGAACATGACAAAAACCAAACCGGACGAAAAACCACAGTTCGATTACATTAATATATTTTAAAAGAACAAAATGTCACAAAAACACTACAACGCAGAATACCTTGTTGATACCGCCAATATTTTAAAAGAAATCAAACTCAAATCTTACCAGTCTTTCGCTCATCTGGAGTCGGGAACCATTGCCGATATAGGATGCGGTGTTGGCGCTGATGTATTGATGATGCATCAGTTGCTGAATAAATCGCTTAAAATTACCGGAGTCGATCACGATGCAGCTCTGATTGACATTGCAAAAAAGAATTCCTCTGGCAATGAGTCTGTAAATTTCCTGGTCTCGGAAGTTGCTGCTTTGCCTTTTGAAGAAAATACAATTGACGGGCTTCGGGCCGAAAGACTTATTCAGCACATCGCAAATCCTATACCGGTGTTTAAGGATGCAATCAGGGTTTTGAAAAGTAAAGCTGTGTTCACCGTTATTGAAACAGACTGGAGCAACCTGAGTTTTTATAATGGAGACGAAAAGCTGAATAATAAAATTGTTGCCTATCTGTCCAATCAAAAAGTGGTAAATGGTTTTGCATCCCGAAAAATTCTTAGTTACTTTGAGGAAGCCGGATTTGAAAATTCGGTCTGCGCAGTTTATCCATTAATCTCAAATAAGCTGCAGGACGCTTTTACTTATTTGTGGATAGATAAAATTATACATGAAATGGCTGAAATTAATATGTTTTCCGAAGATGAAAAGAATATGGTTTTAAAAAGTTTTGAATTGGCAGATCAGAAACAATCCTTTATTTGTAGTATGAATATTGTTATAGCATCTGCTCAGAAACCATAAGATCTCCTCATGTCATTCAGGTTATTAGTCATTGTATTTTCTTTATTATTTTGTGGTACGGCATCAGCCCAGGTACTTTTGGACGAGAATACCCGTTCAGAAATTATAGGCAGGCAAATTGAAATTTTTGAAGACACAACACTTCGTTCTGTCAGCGATGTTTTGCAGTCAGGCAAGTTTAAGCCGGTTGGGCAGGATGTTCCCAATCTTGGTATTAAAAAAGGATATGTCTGGCTGAAATTTTCGGTAAAAAATACCAGTGAAATCCCAACTTTTTTACTCGATGTAGCCTATCCCATTCTGGACGAAGTTGTGCTGTATGAGATGAATGATCATGCGGCAGTAGTGGCGCAAACAGAGATGGGTGAATATAAAAATTTCTTTCCCCGCAATTTTGATCACCCCAATTTTATCTTTGAATTAGACCTTCCGAAAGGCCTTACCAAGACTTATCTGCTCAAAATTAAAAGTGCAGAACAGATTATTGTTCCCATTACCATCAACAAGCCAAATGACCTTTGGGAAAGGATTTCAAAAGAGAATACTCTGTCCGGAATTTATCTTGGAATCGTGCTGATAATGGCATTTTACAACCTGTTCATTTTCTTTTCTGTAAAGGATAAAGGATATCTGTATTATGTGATTTATGTGATTTTTGTAGGACTCACCCAAATTGGAATCAAAGGTTTTAACTATGAGTTTTTGTGGCCTTCCTCACCTTTATTTCAGGCAAAAAGCCTGATTATTTTCAGTTGTATCAGTTGTTTTGCCGTTTTACTCTTTACAGATTTATTCCTCAGGCTGAAGGAAAATGCGCGCAAAGGAAGAATCATCATTTTTGCTTTGCATTTCTTTTATGCCTTAAGTCTTTTACTTACCTTATTTGTCGATATCCAGATGGGTTTTCAGCTGATGCTGATGACCACAACAATTGGTTCCATTTTGTTGATAGGACTTTCCTTTTACGTTATGGTAAAAGGCTACAAACCCGCCAGGTATTTCTTTGCGGCGTGGACTGTATTGTTAGGCGGTTCAATTGTCTTCTTGCTGAAGGATTTTGGCGTGTTGCCCTTTAATTTATTTACCAGTTATTCTTTTCAGGCTGCTTCTGCTTTAGAAATGGCTTTGCTTTCTTTCGGTCTTGCAGACAGGATCAATATTCTTAAAAAAGAAAAAGAAGCTTCGCAACTGGCAGCGCTGGCAGCAGCGAAGGAGAATGAAAGAATCATCATGGAACAAAATGTTATTCTTGAAGAAAAAGTGACAGAACGGACAATTGAACTGCAGGAAACAAATGAAGATCTGAATACAACACTCGATGATTTGAAGCAGGCACAATCGCAACTGGTGGAAGCAGAAAAAATGGCTTCGCTTGGTCAGCTTACAGCAGGAATTGCACACGAGATCAATAACCCGATCAATTTTGTGACCAGCAATGTTGGTCCTCTTAAGCGTGATGTGGCTATGGTTTTCGATACAATTCAGTTTATTGAAGAAGTAAGTTTTGCTAACCTGAGCAATGAAGAAAAGAAACAAAAAATTGAAGAGTATAAAGAGGAGTTGGATTACGATTACCTGAAAACGGAAATTACACATTTGCTTGATGGAATTGATGAAGGTTCTTCCCGCACTGCTGAAATTGTTAAGGGGTTGCGCATTTTCTCCCGTGTAGATGAGCATGACCTGAAACGGGCTAATGTGAATGAGGGAATTGATTCCACCTTGATTATTGTTAATAATCAACTCAACAGTGCTATAGAAATAATAAAGGATTATAGTGAAACAATTCCGGCTATTGAATGTTATCCGGGCAAGCTGAATCAGGTTTTCCTCAATATTATTTCCAATGCAATCTATGCAGTGAAAAAACAACATGGCGAAAACAGAACCGGAAAAATCAATATTTCAACCAGGGCTGTAAATGAAAATGTGATTATAAAAATCAGTGATAATGGCATTGGAATGGACGAGGCCACAATCAAAAATATTTTCGAACCATTCTACACCACGAAAGAAGTAGGCGAGGGTACCGGACTTGGACTGTCCATCGTTTATAATACCATTAAAAAGCACAATGGAAAAATATCGGTTGAATCTGAACCTGGTGCAGGAACAACCTTTATAATAGAAATTCCGATTAATTTTGAGTTGCCACAATAATTATCTTTAAAAGCATCCTTTTTCATGAAGACGAAAATTCTGTATATCGACGACGAAAAAAATAATCTTTTTAGTTTTAAAGCCGCATTTCGTCTGCATTGCCAGATTTATACTGCAACCTCGGCTATAGAGGCTGTAACAATTTTAATTCAGAATCCTGAAATCAAGGTGATTTTTTGTGATCAGAGAATGCCTGAAATAACCGGAGTTGATTTGCTGGAACAAATCAAAAGCTTGTTTCCTTTACCGGTGCGCGTGCTGATTACAGGCTATGCTGATATCGATGCGGTAATCAATGCTGTAAACCGTAGCAATATTTTCCAGTATCTCAAAAAACCCTGGAAAGAAGAAGAGGTTTTGCAAGTGATTGAGGAGGCTGTAAAGTATTATGATAACTCCTCCATGCTTACCGTTCGCAACCAGGAGTTGCAATCGGCGTACAAAGAGCTGGACAAATTTGCTTATAGCGTCAGTCATGATATCCGTGGGCCACTGGCTGGCATGTTAACCGGTATAGATTATCTGCAACAGGTTGATGATATAGTGGAAATAAAAGATTTATTATTCAGTATGAAGAAATCTTTGGTTCAGCTGGACAATTACATTATCGCAATGCACCAGTATTATAATTTACATAAAGGTCAGTTGACGGTTACTGAAATCGATTTTAATTTGCTGGTGCAGGAAAACAGGAATATTTACACCGTATTCGCTGATGCAAATCAAATTCAGTTTGACACTTCAGTAGAACAATCGGAAACGTTTAAAGGAGACCTTGTTTCTTTGAAATTAATCCTGAATAATCTTTTGTCAAACGCCTTTAAGTATGTGCGGCATGAAGAACCGAATAAAATGGTTAAACTAAGTATTGAAGTGAAAAACGGACTGGCCATCATCTCAGTCAAAGACAACGGTATTGGAATGGCGGAAAATGTGGTTGATAAAATCTTTGATTTGCATTACCGTTCCGAATCTAAAGAATCCGGATTTGGGTTTGGTCTTTTTAATGTGAAAGGGGCGCTAATGCGGCTCAACGGACAAATTGATGTTGACTCACACGAAGGGGAGGGTTCATTGTTTAAAGTAACTATTCCAACTTTATAAATAGCGAATAGATTAAGAAAGTGCCCGGAAAATCCGGGCGCTTTCTTATCAATTGGATTTCATGGAAAATATTAAAATCTGATTCCTACATAAAGAAAACATTAAAACGATGTCCGTCCGGATCGGCAAAGACAAATCCATAATAACCTGCGCCAAATTCTTCCGGAATTGAAATCAGCTTTCCTCCGGCACTATCCACCGCTGTTGCCCATTGGTTCACTTCTTCTTTACTTTCAGCCGAAAGGGTAAATATGATTTCATTTACTTGCTGTGTATCTGCCATTTCCCCTTTCATACTGGGCTGCAGAATTTCTTTCAGGAAAAAATGTATGACAAAATCATCCTCGCCAAACAGAAAGCTTGTCAGGTCTTTTGAACTTCCGTTAGGTTTCATTCCCAGGGCAGAATAGAATTGTGTAGTGCGATGCAGGTCGTTGACGGCAACATTTGCCCAGATCTTTTTTGGTTTCATTTTATCAGCTTTAGAGGTTTACATAAAGTTTTTACTGCGCCTTATCTCAGGATTTTTTCCATCTTACGACCTTTCGCTAACTCGTCTACCAGTTTGTCCAGGTATCTGACCTGTTTTGTCAATGGATTTTCTATTTCCTCTATGCGGTAACCACAAATCATACCGGTGATGAGAGGCGCTTTGGCGTGCAGTTTCGCTTTGCTGAAGAATTCCTCAAAAGTTACTTTTTGCTCCATCAATAGTTGCAACTTTTTTTCATCAAAGCCAGTCAGCCATTGTATCACCTCCAGCAATTCCGCTTCCGTCCGTCCTTTCTTTTCAACTTTTGTAAGATAGAGAGGGTAGACAGAACCGAAAGTCATCTTCGCTATTCGCTCATCGTGCTTGCTTGTTGTGTTCATAAAATCTTGCGTTTTACTCAACCGGATTATTTCAGTCTTTCCAAAACCCCTTTTCTTTTCACGATATTTTTATAGTCCCACTGGATTTCTTTTGATTTTTTCAGCCAGCGTTTCAGGTCTTTGTGATTAACCTGACTGGCATCGGTATAAAATATGGAAGCATCCTTAAATTTCTTTCCCACCACATTCAGGCCTTCCTCTTCAAAATCAGCACCGCTCCAAAACATCAGACGCAAGCCTGCTTTTTGTTTACTGTATCCCACAACAGGGTTGCCTTCCAAAAACCAGACCGGATGCGCATGCCATATTTTGCTCTCGGTCTTCTTAAGTTCCTGGTCAAAGGTGTCGGCAAGAAGATTGCAGATTGCTTTGTCAGCAGCTTCCTGCTGGTCATTGTATGTTTGGATTTCCGGTTTCATTTTTTATTCCTTTAGATTACTTCATAAAGATGAGTGTATCAGATTATAATTCAAGGGTAGTGTTACGACAAATTAAAGGTCTCTTGCGTCAAATTTTGAATTCGATTTACAATTACTCTTCCAAACCGAATCGAATTGCTTCCTGCAGAATCTCCAGGTTAATATATCCCAGGGTATTTTGTAAATAGAATTATGCCTGCTTTTCAATTTAATGCAGACTTACCACTTTCGTTATCTTCCAGTTTTTATTTTCTTTTTTCCAAAAGATGATAAACTTAGATGGCTTCGATTCAGCATTGGGTTCCTGGTTATTATAAAATTGGTGAAATCCGGTTTCAATAGCGCCATAATTATTAATTGGGTAAACCTCTATTGAACCTGGTATTAGGGTCCTTGTCACTTTCCCACAGATGTTTTTTTCTGTTCCTGATAGAATCTCAGCCTTCGATGTTATTAAGCCTGCTTTATCATGAAAAAACTCAATACTGTCGGAGTAAAATGATTCCTGCTTTTTTAAATCACAATTATTATAAGCATCAAAAAACGCCTTATCCATAGCGTTGATTTGTTCAAAAAGTGCTTTATCGGCAGGAATGTATTTCCTGCAATTATCTTTTTGGACATTGCAGGACGATAAAAGAATGATTAAGATCACAAATGAATACAATCGCTGGAAACTATTCATAATTCGGAAAAGATGTTTTTGTCCTTTTTTTTGAAATGACTCTTTTTGTTTTTGCATCAATCACCAGGGTTACCATATCCGATATGGTGCAACCATTAGTATACTTGCATTCGCCTTTATTTGAATGATGCGTTCTCCAGCATACCACAGTCCACCTGCAGCTTTGTTCATCCAGTTTTATGGAAGGTGGGGACTGCCAGTTTTTAGTCCAATATGCATGGTGTCTTTTGGCTATTTTAACGACCCCTGCACTATCGAGGCGATTGTTGCAAACAGTGGTTTGCGAAAAGGCAATCATACCATAACACGAAAAGATTAACCCCAACATTATTTGCTTCAGTATCGGTCGTTTTATCATGATCAGGTTTTTAAGGTGCTTCCTTTAGCGTTAGGGAGACAGCATTCAAATGTAAAATTAATTTTCATTTGAAGTGGATGGAAGTTTGCCTGAAGAAACCAGGAACAGTATTGATTGGAACTAGTAAATTAAGGCCAAGGTTTTCGGGCTTGGTAAAGGTGCGACTTCTTTTGGATAAGGTATTACAGGCTGCTTTTATCGTCGTTCCGTTGGTTTCTGCTTTGCATGATCAACTTCAATTTCAGCTCGTCATACAGGATTCCAATAATTAACACTGTTGCGGCAATTGCTAATACAGATAGTTTTAAAGTCGAATAAAGAATGCCGCCTGAAAGTCCACCCAAAAAGAAGAATGTGATAATGGTCAGTCGTAATTTTATTGAAGAGTATAGCTTGCTTTTCTGTTCTTTTTGTTTGTAAAAAAACAATTGAGAAAGCTCTATTCCCAAGTCTGTAAATAGCCCTGTTAAATGGGTTGTCCGAACGGTTGAATTGGAAATTGTGGTTACCAATGAATTTTGTAAGCCCATTGCAAATAGCAGAGAACAAGCCAGCAGGTCCGGGTTTTGTACAATTAAAAATTGTCCCGACACTGCCAGAAAGAACAAAATGAAACTTTCAATAATTGTCGGTATGATATAAACTAATCTGTCGTTCGCTTTTGCTACCATTTCAACAATAAGATTGGATACAAATGAACCCAGGAAAAAAGAGAAAATGTACAGAAAATAAATAAACCCTTGCCAAAAATTGAGTTTGAAAATTTCGTCCACAAAAAATGCGAAGTGTCCTGTTACATTTGTCGTCAGGCGTTGAACAGCCAAAAAGCCTGCTACATTTACAATTCCGGCCACAAAAGACAGCAACGAAGCAATGCTCAAATTATGCTTTAATGTTCTCGTCTTTCCTTTGTGTCTAAACATTTTTGGTCAATTTATTCGGGTTGTGCGGCAGGTGACAAATGTATGACGGCACAAGCCTTAACAAAAGTACATAAACGAAGCTGTTAAGCTATGGTGCAACAAGCGCCCTTTTATCAGGATACATTTTTCAGGCCGGAAGGCCGGTAATGTCAGGTTTAAGATCAGTTCATTATTCACAACAGGTTTCTAAATTGAATAGTATATTTACTTCTTGTGGGGTGAGTGTTTTGTTGAAAATGATGACATCATCAATTTTTCCTGTGTAATCTTTTCCTAAAAACAAATCTCCTATATCCTGATAAACCGGGGTATTAAAGCCACAGTTGACGTTTCCTGAAGCAGTGTCCTGCAAAATACCATTTCTATATATTTTCATCTCTACACCGCTCTGTTTGAATGTTGCTACTAAATGATGCCAGATATTGGTACGGCTGCTGATCTCCTGCTCACAACTCAAATTGCTTGTGTGTTTATCCCATACAGAATTCGTTCTGCTAAATACGGCCTTTCTGCAATCATAAAGTGCAATAGACCATCCATTTCTATCAGCGCAACTTTTTCCCAGTCCTCTGCTAATTAAACGTTGAAATTGTTCGCTGCTTATTGAAGTGTCTTTTGGCTGATACCACAATGAAATGGAAAATTCATTCAGGCCATTCAGAAAGTCTGTGGCCGAATTTGTTAAGTATTCCCTTGAGACAGGTAAATTATCAAACTCATAAGCACAACTATCATTCCCATTACGGTCCTGTGTTGGCTTTGCCGTAGTGGTATTAATT